>JAHJZF010000002.1 GCA_018826645.1 Patescibacteria group bacterium
ATCTAACCCTATCCGAAAGACTTTGTGAGATTAATGATGGTGGTTCAGCCACCCCTTATTGCGGAGATAATTCATGTAATGGGAGCGAAACTTGTAGTTCTTGCTCCGCGGATTGTGGAGCGTGTCCGAACCCTCAAACAGATCTTAGGGTTATGGCCCGAGCAACTGACGGTACAATTTTAAACGTAGATGTAGGTACGTGTAGGGGTGGGGGTACAACGGACTTTACCAAAACAGGAGACGAAAGAGATAGTTGTGACGTTGAGCTTAAACCTAGAGATGTAAAAACATCTGTTGGCAAAACGGAATACGAGTTTAAGCGTTGGAAAATAGGCAAGGCAATCCAGACTTCAGGAGAAGAATCCATAAATGTTGATTTAACTTCGGATAAAACCGTTCTCGCTGTATTCGAGAAGATAGGCGCCAGAGCCCTAGAGGTTAAGGCTCAACTTGCAGATGGAACACCCATATCTCCTGGAGTTAGCGTTACGACTTGCTGGGGGACAGACACTACTGATTTTATTCAAAGAGGAGACCCTATAGAGACTTGCTCGGTAGATCTTAAAGAATCAGATAAAGTCTCCGGGATTTATGATTTTGAGCGTTGGATTATAGGCGGAAGCCAAAGAGGTGTAGGGGCTGATTCTGTAAGTTTCGGTCTTCTTAATAATGACAAAACTGCTGTTGCCCTTTATGCGCCACGAACAGTGGACTTAACTGTCCGAGCAAGGAACGAAGCCGGCAACCTTCTTAGCAGAGGCGTTCAGGTAAAAACCTGTTTCAATTCAACAGAATATAAACGAACCGACTTCACCGTATCGGGTAATGCTACAAATAGTTGTAAGGTCAATCTAAAAGATGGGGAGAAATCTTTTGATAATGGTAATTATCTTTTTAAAAATTGGAAAATGGGCGGGTTTAGCTATCCCGATGGAGACGACCCAATCTTTCCATCGCTCTTTTCGGATAGAATCGTCACAGCTATTTATACAGGAGAAGACCCGCCAGCACCGCTTAGCGTCACTTTAACCCCCATAGACGAAGACCGCGATGGTAGATTTGAGGTTGGCGAAAAGATATTTCTTGAAGCAGATGTATCGGGTACAGCCAAAGGTACTATCAACTACACATTCTACTGCAATAAGCCCGCGGCCTGGACTGATGTTCGAGAGGGCTGGATACACAAGAAGGACGGCACTAATGATGATCCATACAAAACCCCATCTGGCGAAAGCTGTGTGTTTAATAGTGTCGGTGATAAATCGCCTAAAGTAATTGTAGAGAGAGGTACCGCTCCAAATGCAGAAGATCGTGAGCCAATCACCATAGTTGAATCTAACAATCCACCCGAATTGGAAGTAAATATCTGGGTGCAAGGCCACAAAACCCAAGATACCGTAAAGCTTAATAAGGGGGCTTCATCAACAGTGGAATGGGCCGTAGAAAAAGGAATAACTCAAGAATGTGAGATTAGAAAAATAATTCTAGATGGCGACTCAACGCACGTCAGCAGTGAACAAAGTGGAACCGACACTATTAATTCCATAAGCTCATTCATTTCGTACACAATGTATTGTAGTGCTAATGACGGTGAATTAGAGGATTCCGACACCGTTAATATAAACGTGAAAATAGAGCCACCTTGTAGCGTAACTATTGATGCAGAGAATAAAGGAAATGGTTGTTGGGATGTTAATGGAATAGTCTCAGGAGCAACTCGGTGTAGTGGGGGGGCAGTTCCGACAGTCGAAGGCGTCGAGAACTGGTTGGCAGAGTCTTTTACAGAAGGGTCAAATACGGTAGAAAATATCTGCCCAGAGCAGACGACAAATCTCACCCTAGGCTGTAATGAATGTACAGGCGCTCCACTTACATTAATTCCGCTCAATGACACAAAATACGTTTGTAATACAAGCACGTATTCTTGTAGCGCAGTCGACGGTGGTACGTCTAGCGATTATTCAACCATGGAAGCATGTGATGCAAATTGTAATCCTTCTCCATGTATTGGTGACGATTGCACCGGTACGCCTAAATATAAGTGCACCTCAAATGGTAGTTGTTCTACGAGTGGTGGTAGCGGAAAGGCATATACTTCGCAACTAAGGTGTGATGTAAACTGCGATACAACTCCTCAAAGTGGATACATCTGCAATACAGAAAGAAAAGCTTGTGAGTGGAGCGCAAGCGGTGGTTCAGGATTTCTCTCTTGTTTAGAATCGTGCGGGGTTCCTAAAAAACCTGAAGTGTGCGACCCGTCTTTCCAAGTTTGTGATTATTCGAAATTATTACGCTCCTTCATTGAGGAAATCAACCCTGGCGAGACGAGCTTCAACATCTTTAATTTCTTTAGAGATATGCTTCCGGGGTTTATCGTGAAGACTTACGCCAGGTAGTGAAAACTCGAGGGATGTATCTTCAAAAATATTTTAATTCACACAAAACCACTTTCATGAGTGGTTTTTTGGTATAATTAAATCAGTAAAAACGACAGAAAAAGGTCGAGGTAAATTTTAAAGCGTTACGCTTAATGTCATTTCAGGACGTAGTCGACGTATTAGTAGCATCATTCCAGCAGTTATGGATTGATTTCATTGGCTTTTTGCCAACCTTCATTTCTGCCCTTGTTGTTTTCATCGTCGGCTTGATTGTGGCTGCTGCTGTCGGACAGTTGATTGAAAGAGTTGTCGGTGCATTGAAACTAGACAGTCTTTTGGCCAAGGCCGGAGCAGAATCCCACTTTAGGAGAGCTGGCTTGAAGTTAAACGTCGGTCGTTTCCTAGGAAGGTTAACCTACTGGTTTGTATTGGTTGCATTTTTCCTAGCAGCTTCAGACATTCTTGGCTTCTTCACCCTCTCTAGCTTCCTTCAGGCAGTATTGCTCTACATCCCACAGGTTGTGGTAGCAGTATTGATTTTGTTGGCAACAACTATTATTGCCAGCTTCTTGAGGGGCGTCATTACAGCTTCAGCCAGAAGTGGCGGACTCACATCTGCTAACTTCGCTGGTGCTATAACGTGGTGGGCAATCGTTCTCTTCGGTGTTTCAGCAGCACTTATTCAGCTTGGCATTGCATCCGCATTAGTTCAGGCATTTATCACGGCGGTCTTCGCCATGGTTGCCTTAGCTGGTGGTATTGCCTTCGGTTTGGGAGGTAAGGGCTATGCAGAGCATTTGTTGAAGAAATTCAGAGAACAAGTAGAACACAAATAATTTTCCTTGGATCCAAGGGAATTTGATGAAGAGCCACCCAATTGGGTGGCTCTTCTGATTTAGGGAGCATAAAAGTTTGGTATTATAAGAGGGTGAAGAAAAACTTATTTATATTTACCTATTTTATCTTAGTGATACCTTTTTTTGTATTGATTATCTCGCCCACCGCTTTTGCAGACGATGCAGATTGTCGTGCTTGTGTTTCAGAGTGCGTGCAAGCAGGGATGGGTACGCCCAACCAATGTGAAAGTGGTTGGTGTGTTGATCAGGGTCGTTGCAGAGAAGATTCGGGGTCGTTCAGCTGTGAGTGGGGGGGAGGTGGATGTTACGAGAACTTAACCAATAGTTGTGGTGACGGTTTTAGTCCAAGACCAACACAATGCGAATCTATAGATAACGAAAGCGAATGTAGTGAAGCTGAATTTTTGTGTCGCGCTTCGGCTGGCGCTGAAAGACCTAGAAATCGTGTTTCTTGTACAGGCGCTGTTCAAGAAGACATCCAGATCGGCCTCGCCGACAAGATAACCAACCTCTTCAACTGGGCCGTCTCCCTGGCAGGATTGTTAGCCCTTGGCATCATCATATATGGAGGCGTTTCATACGCTGCCAGTGCAGGCAACCCCAGCAGAATCACAGAAGCCAAGAAATGGATTACCAGCGCCTTCTTAGGGCTTGGCCTTCTCTTTGGTTCATACCTTATCCTCGGCTTCATCAACCCCAACCTCACGCGCATAGAAGACATCTTCCTTGAAGCCAACCCAGAGGCTTGTTCTACTGGACTGCAGTTGGGGGCGGGAGGGGCATCTCGTTTTCCGCCAGGCGTTGTGATTGATGAAAACGGAAGAACATGCCCGATACCAGAGGGAGGCGATAGAACTTTTGTTAGCGCTTTTGGCGATCCTCGCCCCTGTGGATCAACAAGTAACTGTAACTGGAGCATAGTGCCTCCACTCACCTTGTGTAATCCAGGGTTTGATTGGACTAACGAAAGCACCGCAGACCATTGCTCCCACGAAGGTATAGATATTGGTCACGGTTGTGGAGACCCGCTTGTAGCAATCGAAGACGGGGTGATAGATGGGGCCGGATTCAATGACATAGCCGGAAATCGTCTTTACTTACAGACGCCAGGAGGTAGAAGATATTATTATGCCCATCTTGAGAGCATAGCGGTTGAAAACGGTCAGGAGGTTCAGGCGGGTGAGCTGGTTGGGATATTAGGAGGCACGGGCTCGGCAAACGGTAATTGCCATTTGCACACTGGGTATAAAGAGACCTCGGGTGGTCCATATGTTAACCCCACCGCCTTATTAATAAACGACTTATGCAAATAAACATGCTCATAAGAAATATCGTGATAGCGGTCTTGGTTCTTTTAGTGGTTGTGGCGGTTCTTTTTATCGTTAGCAATAAAGATGGAGATAGATCTGCTGAAGAAACGTCTTTAGCGAAAGATCTCTCGTCAGTAGAAGTTTTAGAGAACGGCAACTTGCTAATAAAATATCCCGAGATAAATGCATCTGTCGTGGTTCCCGCAGAGTGGGACGTGCGTGTATTAGAAGGTTCTACTAACGGAGTGGCCGGTAATTATAGAAGACAAGAAACATCTGCATATTTCCACCTATACTATGAACCAGAGAAAGTTGTGCCGAGTATAGAAGATTTTGAGAAAGAAAACGAAAACTGTAGGGCTTCCATGGAGGGAGACAGACTTGTACATTATTGTCAGACTATTAATGGAACATACGATGCTCCTCTAGGTTCAGAATACGCATCTCTTAACAAAGATAGCTATATGATAGGAAGCCTTATTAGTTATCAAGGAGGTGTTGTTTCGATACAGTGTCAGGTAAATGGTCTTGAGTATGCAAGATATATTTCAGCATGCACGGATATCGTAGAGAGTCTACAGATCAAATGAGAAAACTCTTTATAGGAACAACGTTGTTTGTCTTGTCTTTCGCGCCGCAGATTGTTAGTGCAGCAGCTAACGAAGACATCCAGATCGGCCTCGCCGACAAGATAACCAACCTCTTCAACTGGGCCGTCTCCCTAGCAGGACTATTAGCCCTCGCCATCATCATATATGGAGGTGTTTCATACGCTGCCTCAGCTGGCAACCCAAGCAGAATCTCTGAAGCCAAGAAGTGGATTACTAGCGCTTTCTTAGGTCTA
>JAHJZF010000068.1 GCA_018826645.1 Patescibacteria group bacterium
CCTGACCCTGATGAGATGGAAATAATAGACAAGGAAGACAAAAAGCAGAAAGCCATACAAAAAGCCATTGATAATATGGATTCCCCATGGTAGGAGGTAAAAGTGTTTGCAGTAATTTTTTTTCCGTTTTTGATAATTTGTGCCCTTAGTTTGGTGATAGTGTTGGCGTTATCATTGAGTTGCCCATTTGGTATCGGAGCGGCAATAGCTATCGGGTTATTGATGGTGTTGAACCCTTAAAGGGAAGCATTGCTGAAGAAAAGCTGGTAATCGCATGATCACCAGCTTTTTTTCATTGTGCGTTGTCTTTTGTTTTTTTCCGCATATCTTCGTTGAGCTTCTTCCAGGTGTTGCAAATATATTGCTTGCTTGCCTTCATCCACCAACCCTATAGGGTATCCAATAACCTGATTGATTGGCAATCTCTTAACGGGTTGTCCTGTATCTGATAAAATTGGAGGTAAATCTTTAGACGACATTGGCTGACCCGATAACAATGATACTGGTGGATAATCTTTTCTCCAAGTTTCCCAAAAAGTGTGGGTTTTTTTGAAAATCGGATCAACCAGAGTATTGATATACTTTACCATAGAAGCTAAAGGCAGCACCTGCTCGGAGACAAAGCCCAACTGTGAACCTGTTTTATAGTCAATGTCCCCTTCCAATATCTTCAAAAAGCCTTCCATCCCTGATAAAGATGTTTGTGTCGTTGTATATTTTGAGATTTCCAAAATTGCCTTGCTAATCTTTTGTAACTGACTATCTGATAACTTCTCTTTCGTTTCCATTTGTTGATGTGCAATAGCCGCAGGTAAGGCAATTGATAATGAAAATGGCATAAGATACATCATGCTTATGCTATATTTTTTACCTGTTGCTGGATTTGTTACTTTAATACAGTACGGTTGATTACCTGCAGCATACCATTCTGCTCGTAATTTTGCATCTTTAGGCGGAGACCATGTTGTTTCACCTGTTGAAGCCTTAATTGCCCCATAAGCACACGCCACCGACCCTATTCCTGCCCTAACTATTTGAGTTTTTGTATAGTTGGCAGGGGACATAATAAAACCTAAAGGCGAATACCTTACCGTCTGTTTTGCAATATTAGTAGGTGTTGTAATAAATGGCACAAACCAACCCCATGCGTGTCCAAGCAGCCATGGGGCTTCTCTGCCTTGCATTGCTATTTTACCCAGCCAATCTAAAGCATGGACAAAAAAGGGCTCGTTTTGGTCTTTTAATGCCTTGCCAAGCTGTTCCCTGAACATGTATTGCTGTGCCAGTTGCATGGCTTTTTCTGTTGCCACTGCCTCATCTACACCGTTAGCCATTAATCGTGCCTTCTCCCCTTGACCAATCAGCACACTAAAAAAATTGTCCTGTGCTTCCATAAATCGAGGAACAATTGTCAATGGCTTAGGTATTTTTGATCTGACAAGGTTGTCCAGGATACTATTTGCCAACTTAATATCCATTGTTTTGTTTGTAAGCGTTCCAGACTTAAACATCTTGACAGATGACTCTACTGCAAGATTAAAATTACTGAATGTGCTGAGGACATATTTAGGTGCATCGCTAAACTTCATATCCCTTAACATTGGATTGAATGGATGTCTGAATATATCATAGGTTGCCTCACCAAGAATTTGAAGAGGATGCAAGATGAAAGTGTTAAATAGCCCACTGGTTACATTTCTTACAGTTGTTAAAGGTCCAGACAACATGTTTTGATACCTGTATGCGGCCATCCACGAGCCTATTTTTTTCATTAACGGTGTCTGTGCATACATTTCGTCTGCCATTTTGTTCAATTGTTCCGCTATAGCCTGCTGTTTAGCTGCTATCTCTGCTGCTGTTGTCTCAGGCATCCCTAAGATTGTTCTCATATTCTTTTCAAATTGCTTTCGTATGTCATCTGGCAGCACCTTACCCATGTTTTTCAGAGATGTTTTGTCAACTATTTTTAAGATGGTTGTGGAATCCATAGTCTTGAGCATCTTCAATAATTCATTGGCACGACCAGACGCTAATGCCTTGATCTGTATAGCATCTAAAATATCCAGCACCTTACCTATTCCAGCATCACCTAATCGCTTATAGTGGTCTATCAATAGTACACCTGCTGCTGAAATATCGTCTGACCATCTTGCATTTTTATCTAACAAGGTTTTTTCAGTTCCGACAGGGTCTTTCATCAACAGCTTCATTCCCTTTCTGATTGACTCATTATGAGATTGCTGCACATAGTATCTCTGCATAGGCTCACCAAATTTATTGCTAATCGCTTTTAGCTGGGCGTTCGTAGTAAATGGGTTTGCCTCAATATTTGGGAATGTCCCCATCAATCGCTGATTGCCTCGTGCAAGAATGTCTGATGGTTTTATAACAATTTTGTTTTTCTGCCAACTTTTACCTATATCATCACCTAATTGTACATTACTTGCCTTGACTTCCTTGAATTGCTTAGGCGTGATGGACACCCTTTGTCCGTCCTGCAAGACAACACGAGGAGGCTTTCCTTTAATATTATTTACAACCAGATAAGGAGTAAATTCTTCTCCTACGGGCAGCGTTTTTGTTTTGCCCTTACTATCAACTATTTTCATCTCATTAGTAATCTTAATTGGTGATTGTATCCCTGCCAAAGTTTCCCCTTTCTGTGTCATTTTACCTTTGTGCGACTGCCCTCCAGCCATAGGGAGTCTAATTGGCTTACTCCAATCATCCTTCCCTGCGGCTAATCCCATTTCAGGCAATACCTCTCGGTATGTTTTTGCTAACTCTGCTGATGTTCCTAATGATATTTTCTCACCTGTCGCAGGGTGTATGATAGTCATGCCACTAAAGTTTTGTATGTCTTGTGATGTTGTTGTGGGCTTTTTAGTGATAATACCCTTGACATATTGCCTGATTGCATCAGTGCCTTCTATTATAGGTTTAGTTACCGATTGTGGTAGAGTCGGTTCAATGACCGCTGCCTTCTCGGGTAAAGCTGCCTTTGGTAGCAGAGGTACTGCCTTTACTGGGATGATAGGTGCGGTTGCTACCTTAACTGCTTGGTTGTAGATGTCCGTGAGTTGAGATGTTTTTGGAGAATAAGCAAAAGTGCTTGCCATTGATAAGGAAGGTAATGATTCTGTGTCTTTTGGAAATCTTAGGTCTTTTATTTTCACTTTATAAGAATAAACTTTTCCACCATTTTGTTTTTTGATATCATTTGCATAAAATTTATCAGTGGTAACCCAATCCCCATCATTTAACTCCTTCTTTGGTGAAGCCCTGTATATAGTTATTTCTCCTTCTGGATTATTTTGTAACTTTTCCAGTTTTCTTAAATCAGACAGATTATAATTATTTAGATAACCATTGCGAGTTCTAATTTTTTCTTTTAATTTTGGTATATCAATCTTATCCGCTGTGATGCTATCTGATAAACTTAATTGATGTGCCGAGCGATATTCTCTTGAAGTTTCCTGTGCCTTCACAAACTCAAGAGATTGGAGTTTAGGTGGGATGATTGCTTTTGGTGGCTTAACCGTGTTTCCACGAATAGTCTGCCCCTCTTCAATGGTCTGAGGTGTCCCTGTAATTACCTGTTTAATCGTAGGTATTGCCTGTTTAGTGGGGGCAATAGCCTTTTGGGGTACTATCAGTGGTTCAATCGGGGTTCGTGCCTTTATGGGCATATTTGGGGCTTTGACAGTAGGTGTTTTAACCGTAATTGGTCGCTGCGGCATTTGCTCAATAACCTTAGCTTGGATTAGCTCAGGCGTTACGGTTGAGGGTGCAGGTATCTCATGCACAGGTATCGGTTTTGTTTGTGTTTTTGCAATAATATCTTTGGCTGCGGTATATTCCTTATGAAATACTCCAATATCAGAATGCCCAACATTTGCCTGTAGATATGCCTTCGCACCTTTAATGTCCCCTGCAACCTGATAAGGTTTTAACTCTTGCCCTATCTTCCAAGTTTTAGTTGCATTAGTAAGTTCAGGGCTTTCAGTTACAAGAGTTTTGGCTGTTGCTGCCTTCTTGGCTGCCCTAATTTTTAACGCAGGCATGACTTCGGATAGAGACCTTCCAGTTTCTTCTTCAACCTTTTTGACCAGCAGATGTGCATCTAAGGGGAGCATACCTTTTATCTTTGGGATAAGTTTCCCAAAAGTGTCAAGAATTGTTTGTGATATTGCCATAATTCCCACTTCCAGATATTTTAATTAAAACGCAAGACTTTGAAAATCTTGTATTTCTTGCATCCTTTTTTGTAATTCCA
>JAHJZF010000058.1 GCA_018826645.1 Patescibacteria group bacterium
AAATAAATCGTTGAACCGCCGACTTTAGTCGATATGTAATCTTTGCTAGCTTTCGTATCAAATTTTACTTGTTCCACATTAACCTCTTCTCTCAAAAGTTCCACGAGTTCTTTATTGGTTTTGAGTCCTTTAGTGTTTTTAAGAATAATCGTTGCCATTTTTTGTCTTAGAGGTTCTTTAGCTTCGGCTCGGAGAGTGTGAACCGCTGAAGAAAGGTCTCTAACGGTCGCCATCTTCTCTAGCAACTGTTTATTGGCAGATATTATTTGTTTATTGGTCTTAGGATAGTCGCAGAGATGGACGGAAACAGGGTCTTTGGCGCCTCTTAAGCTTTGATACATATATTCAGCCGTGAATGGGAGAGTCGGAGCTACGGCTTTGCTGAATTGGAGGAGAACATCGCGCAAGGTCGCCAAGGCTTGTTTGTCTCCATCGGCGAACCTATCTCTGCTTCGTCTGATGTACCAAGTCGATAAGTCTTCTATGAAGGGTTGAATAACACGAGCGGATTTAGGGAAGTTAAATTCATCAAGTCCCTCACTGTATTCAAGAACAAATTCTTCAAGGCGTGTCTTTATCCACTTATCCAAAATATTTTTAGAAGTAGATTTGGTTGGTTTCCAGTTATGGAGGTCGGCATAGGTTAAGAAATACTTGTGAGAGTTGTGAAGAATATTGATAACGTTGCGAGCTTCTTTAATCTCGTCCTCGTTCATGTTTGGGTCCTCTCCTAGCATTACTTTGCTGGCGGAAAAATAAAGACGTAGGGCTTCGGCTCCATAGTTTTCTATAGTCTGACGAGGGTCGGGATAGTTGCCGTAGTTTTTGCTCATTTTCCTGCCGTCAGTTCCCATCAAGACGCCAGTGGTGACTACGTTAGTAAATGCAGGCTTTTTCTTTAGGGCGCCAGCAAGGACGTGGAGATAATAGAACCATCCTCGGAGTTGCCCCGTGTATTCAATAATAAAGTCTGCAGGGAATCCAGAATCAAATCGAGCCCTATTTTTGAATGGGTAGTGGTCTTGGGCATATGGCATGGAGCCGGACTCGAACCAGACATCTAAAATCTCTTTGACCCGATAAGCTTTCTTGCCTGAAGGAAGAGTAAGGACTACTTCGTCTATGCCCGGACGGTGTAGGTCTGTAATCTTTTTGCCGGATAATTTTTCGATTTCTTTAATAGAGCCTACTACAATTCTTTCGCCATCTTTGGTTTCCCAAACAGGCAAGGGTGTTCCCCAATAGCGAGTGCGAGATAAGGACCAGTCTGGAGCAGTCTCTATGTTGTATTTAAAACGCTTATCCCCGAAGTGTGATGGAATCCAATTAATTTTTTTGTTAGTCGCTAGGAGCTCTTTGCGAATAGGGTCTAATCTCATAAACCAAGAGTCCTGTGCCATATAGATGAGGGGAGTGGCGCATCTATAGCAGTGGGGATAGGCATGGGAGATAGTTTCTTTTCGAACCAGAAGCTTCTTATCTTCTAGGCTTTTGATGATTAGTGGGTCGGCCTTTTTAAAATAGATTCCGGCCCAAGGGTCTTTGATAGTACTTATAAATTTTCCATCTTCGTCGAGCAGGACGGGAAGTTCTAATCTCTTAGCTTGTCCTAGGTTGAAGTCGTCTTCGCCAAAAGCCGGAGCTATATGGACAATGCCCGTTCCTTCGTCTGTCGTGGGGAAACTAGCTCCCCAAACTTTATAATTGTTCTCATTCTTTTTGATGTCTATCTTAAAAATAGGGTTAAATGTTTCACCGACAAGTTCTTTGCCAAGCTGTAATTTGACCTGCTTCCATTTTTTAAGTTCTGGATAGCGTTCGAGCGCTTTCTCTGCAAGGATGTATTTTCTTTTTCCGTCCGTGATGGTCGCATATTTAATGCGTGGATTTATCGCTAAACCATTGTTGGCCGGTAAGGTCCAAGGAGTAGTGGTCCAAGCTAAGATATAAGTATCTTTTTGGTTTTTGAGTTCAAAGGCGATGGTGACAGCCGGATCTTCAACGTCGCGATAGTTCTCGTTGGCGTCCATGGTTACTTCAAACTTAGAAAGAGGCGTGGCGCATCTTGGACAGTAAAGAGAGACTCTTTTGCCTTTATATATTAATCCGTCGTCGTAGAGTTTTTTGAATATCCAAATAACAGACTCCATATAACTTAGGTCGTCTGTTCGGTAAGGCTTGTCCATGTCGGCCCATCTGCCGATATGGTCTATATACCAGCGCCACTCTTTCGAGCCTTTAGCTACGTATTGGCGAGCGGCCTCGATAAATTTATCGACGCCAAGCTTCTCGATATCCTTCTTGACCTTAAGTCCGAGTTGTTCTTCAACTTTATTCTCGGCCGGCAATCCGTGAACATCCCAACCCCAGACGCGGGGGACGTAATAACCCTTCATGGTTTTGTATCGAGGAATTATATCTTTGGCGATGCTTGGTAGAAGAGTGCCATAGTGAGGCATGCCTGTGATGAAGGGTGGACCGTCGTAAAAAGAAAAAATCCTAGATTTTGGATTCTTCTTTAAGCTTTTCTCGTAGATTTTGTTTTTCTTCCAAAAAGAAAGAACTTCTTCTTCTTTTTCAAAAAGGGATTTGCGAGGGAGTTCTTTGAAATGTTTTTTATTAGAGCTTGTTGCCATCGTTAATGGAGACTATAAAGCAATTGAAACCTAAATTAAACCAGCCCTTTTCTTAACTTCGGCAAGTTTTTTCTCTGCAATGGGATTGGCTTTCTTGGCGCCCGCTTCAAGAATTTTCATAACACCCCTTCTATCTTTAAGGAGTTTCTTTCTCTTTGTCTGCAACGGCTTCAAGAAGGCGACCATTTCTTTAGCTAGAGATTTTTTAAACCCTGCATATCCTTTTCCTTCGAATTCTTTAACTAGTTTTTCGGTGGATTTGCCGGATATGCTTGAGTAGATAGAAAGTAGGTTAGAAACGCCCGGTCTTTTCTTGGGGTCGAAGCTTATGGATGTTTGTGAATCTGTTTGGGCGGACATTATCTTCTTCTCAACAACTTTAGGTGGGTCTGATAGGAAGAGACACCCATTGGGCATGGTTTTAGACATCTTTTTAGTCGGGTCGCTGAGGCTCATTACTCGCGAGGTTTCATTGTGGAGTGCGTTGGGCAATTGGAAAGTCTTACCAAAACGTCCATTAAAGGTTTCTGCAATATCGCGAGTGAGCTCTAGGTGTTGTCTTTGGTCTTCGCCGACCGGAACGAAATTCGCATCATAGATAAGGATGTCGGCAGCCATCAGGATAGGGTAGTTTAGAAGTCCTGCGTTCGGTACGTGGCCAGCTTGAACCTTTTCTTTATATTCAATCATTCGATTAAGCTGCCCACTCGAAGTAACGGTTCCTAGAAGCCATGCCAGATTGTTATGGGCAGGAACGTCTGACTGTAAAAAGATGATAGATTTTTTTGGATCGATACCGGAGGCAAGGGCATCAACCGCCATATTAAATATTTGCTCTCGCTTTTCTTTCGGGTCGTATTTAGTGGTGAGGGCGTGATAGTCGGCTATGAAATAGAATCTTTTATAGTCTTTCTTTTGAAGTTCGACCAATTGTTTAATAGCTCCTAAATAATTGCCGATATGTAATTCGCCAGAAGGCTTAAGTCCGCTGACAATGATTTTTGACATGTTTTTATTATAGAGCAGGATAGCGCTTAACAAAAAGACAAAGACCCCCTAAATCAGCTTTGTTGATCGGGCGAACAAAAAGGTCGCTGGAGAGCGACTTTTTTGTTTTAGCCAAAACTTCGTCTTAGCTAGATATAAAGACTAGTTTTTTTTCGCGTCTATTTTATCTAGCTTCAATCCTTTGACGCCGAAGTAAACAACAGCGGCGATAACAATGAAGTCAATGAAAGCCGTTATGAATTGGCCGTAAGTAACTGCGCCGACGGCGAGAGCGCTTAGCCCTTCGGTTGAACCGAGAAGGCTTCCGATAAGAGGCTGAATAATGTTCTGCACCAAAGAGGTAACAACTTTGCTGACTGCTCCACCGAGGATGAAACCAACAGCTAGGCCGACCACTCCCTGTTCACGAATAAATTTAATGAATCCTTTCATTTAAATTTTCAATTTAACGACCTTTTTAGAGAACTTTCCTAGGAAGTCTGTAGATAAATATAGCTGCCCATAGTGAAAGCGCTCCCATTATAATAAAGATTGCATCAAATCCCATTTCGGCGGCTAAGTAACCTCCGCCAACAGCACCAATAGCTGCCGTGAAGTAAGACAAGGCTTCCCAGGCCCCCCATTCTCGTCCGCCCGTGCCTTTGTCTAAATGTTTTGAGAACACCTCATCATAGGCTGGGAATTTGGTAGCTTCTCCGAGACCAATTATAACTTGAGCAATCATAAGGGTCGCTAGGGAGTCAACAAATATATAGTAGAAAAAGCCAAAAGCTGTAATTAAGAAACCGGCCGAGATAATTAGTTCATCTTCTTTGACCCTATCGCTTAGACTCCCGACTATGAGAGTAGTAATACCAGCTGCAAAGGCAAAAACTCCAAACGTAAGACCGGCATCAACTAAATCGCCTCCTAGATCTTCCACAAACAGGGCGTAAATCGGACCAAGCATCGCTTTGGCCAAGAGCCATGCCCCGTCGGCCATCAAAAGCAATTTAATAGCTTTGTTGAAC
Source organism: Patescibacteria group bacterium (assembly GCA_018826645.1). Classification (GTDB taxonomy): domain Bacteria; phylum Patescibacteriota; class Minisyncoccia; order UBA6257; family Colwellbacteraceae; genus 1-14-0-10-42-22. The sequence continues at coordinate 4,655 of JAHJZF010000058.1, forward strand.
GGAACCTTGAGTCTTTTACGGTGTCGTCTATGGATTTTTAACACTTCTTAATTATATACCAAATTTATCTTTGGGCTTTTATTATTATCGGTAGAATTATCGAACATCTGCGGGTTTTATCTTTTGACAATGCTATATGTAGGTGATAATGATTTATATATATGAAAATCATTGTTACGGGTGGAGCAGGGTTCATAGCGTCGCATATAACAGACGCATATTTAGATATGGGGCATGACGTAGTCGTGATAGACGACATGTCTAAGGGAAAGGAAGAGAACTTAAATCCAAAAGCCCATTTTTATAAAACAGATATAACAGACAAAAAGGCTATAGACGAGATTTTTGAAAAAGAAAAACCAGACATAGTAAATCATCACGCTGCGATGATTGAAGTGGTGAGGTCCGTGAGAGAGCCTGGCCAGACAATCAGTGTCAACGTTGTGGGGACGGCTAATCTGCTTTCGGCTGCTGCGCAAAATAAGGTTAAGAAATTTATTTTTGCTTCTACCGGAGGCGCTATTTATGGTAGCCCTGAAGAAGTTCATGTGGATGAATCTTATCCTCCTCAACCAGCGTCTCCATATGGCACCTCTAAATTATTGGCCGAGCAATTTATTGAACATTATTCTCGGGAAAACGATATCGATTATGTGGTTCTTCGGTATGCAAATGTTTATGGAGAGAGGCAAGACTCTAAAGGAGAGGCGGGGGTTGTAGCTATTTTTTCTGACCTTATGCGAGCGGGTGAAAGGCCCACTATCTTTGGTGATGGAAGCAAGACTAGGGACTATGTTTATGTTGGAGATGTGGTGGAGGCCAATAAGCTGGCTCTTACAAACGGGATTAACGATATATTCAATATTGGTAGAGGAGTCGAAGTGTCAGACCGTGAAATTTTCAATGCAGTAGCTAAGTCGATGGCGTTTAATGGAGAGCCTAAATTTGCCGAAGCTAGAGAAGGAGAGGTTCAAAGGATTTCATTAAATTTTGAAAAAGCCAAAAAACATCTTAATTGGGAACCAAAAGTAGGACTTGAAGAAGGCGTTAAAAGAGCCGTTCAGAAATAGCCTCCTAGACTTCTATTATCACCGGCAGAATCATTGGGCGTCTGCGGGTTTTGTGAAAGAGGAACTGACCTATCTGGTCTCTGAAGAGAGATTTAAGATAATCGGCATCTACGTTCTGGCGTTGAGGAAGTCGCCCAACGATGCCCCTTACTTTACGCCTAATTTCTCTTAGAAGCTCTTGGCTGTCGCGAAGATAAATAAACCCTCGAGAAATAATATCGGGGTTTTTAAGAATTCTGCCCGTGCGTCTATCGAGAGTTACGATGAGCACAACCATGCCATCTTCGGCGAGCATTCTTCTGTCGCGGAGTACCACTTCTTCGACATCTCCCACGCCGAGTCCATCAACCATCACATAGCTGGTATCAATTTTCTCTTTGGTAATCTCGAAATTATCTTTTGTAAGTAGGCAGACGTCTCCATTGTCTGGAAGTTTTACGTTATCTCTCTTTATGCCTATGCTCATGGCTAATTTTCTAGCTACTGTGCGGAAATGATAATAGCCGTGAATAGGAACTAGGTATTCTGGCTTCAAAGCCTTCAAGACTATCTTTAAGTCTTCTGAGGTGGCGTGTCCTCCGGCATGAATGTCCATGAGCTTGTAGTTATAGACTTCGTCTACTTGGCGAGCAATGCCGTCCGTTAGGCTTTGGACACTTCTTTCGTTACCCGGCACGACAGAAGAAGAGAAGATAACGGTGTCGGTCTTTTTAAGCTGGATGTGGCGATGCTCGCCATTCACAATTCTCATGAAGCCCGAGTTCGATTCACCTTGAGCACCGGTAGTGATGATAAGAACTTTTTCATCCTTATGTTTATTCACCTCTTGAATTGAGATAAGCGTGCCTTCTTTTGCTTTGACTAGTCCAAGCGTTTTGGCTATTTCCATGTTTTCGCGCATGGAGCGTCCATTGATAGCCACTTTTCTATCAAGCTTCTCAGCGATTTTAATAATCTCCGAGATGCGAGTAATCATAGAAGAGAAGGTTGTCAGAATGATTCTTTTCTCAGCTTTTTTGAGAAGCTCTTCTAAGTTTTTCTCCACTTCCTTTTCGGATATACCGAATCCTTCAGTGGCAGCGCTAGTGCAGTCCATTAAGTATGCGTAAACGCCCTTTTTAGCTATTCTCTCAATTTCATCGAAGCGATATATGTTTCCTTTTTCATCTCGGTCTAGTCTAAAGTCGCCAAAGTTTACGATATTGCCTATGGGCGTTGTAATGCAGATCCCCATAGAGTCGGGGATTGTGTGTTCTACGCCAAAGAAGTCTAACTCGAAGAATCTTCCTATTTTTTTTGTTTCGCCGTATGCGACTTCGATTATGTTTGGTCGAGGAGCATTAGGGAATTCCGCCTGTCGTTTCTCAATAAGAGCTTTTGCCATTCGTGGAGCATAAACCGTCGGGTTTCCGAGAGGTCCCAAGAGGTAGGGCATGGCTCCTATGTGGTCGAGGTGTCCGTGAGTGATGACGACGGCTTTAATGTTTTCTTTTTTCGGGATTAGGGAGGATATGTTCGGAATTATGTAGTCAATTCCAGGAGTGTCTTCTTCTGGGAATTGGAAGCCCATGTCTGTAATGATGATTTCATCCTCATATTCGAGGTAAGACATGTTTCGACCAATTTCTTCTAACCCCCCGAGGGGTACAAAACGAAGTGGCGCTTTACCACTTTTCTCTGCGACTAGTTTTTCGGCAACCGCGGGTTTACTGGCCGTTGCCTTGCCTCGATTCGTCGTTCTCGACGAAGAGGACCTTCTGTTAGTCGTCCTTCTGGACGACGAAACAGGCCTCCTTGAAGCAGGGGCCTTTTTAGTTGTTGTTTTTGTTTGTGTTGGCATAGTGGGGATGGGGAGAGTCGAACTCCCATGGACTAATGTCCACAGCGCCCTGAACGCTGCGTGTATACCAGTTTCACCACATCCCCTCCTTTTTGATTCATAGCCGTAGGTCTATTAACTAATTGCTTCGATGGAAATCTCGTTCCAAAGAGTGATCCGCTCCTCCATAGGCGGACAGGCGCCTGGGCTCAAATTTTAAAAATACAAAAAGGGGTTCAGAAGGTTGTTTTATTTATAGGAGGTATGTTTCTGGCGATTAGTATATCGGAATGAATGATAATTGCAAATAAATCTATAGACTTTCATCCCCGGCCACAATTGGCTTTCTGAAAGAACGCTTAGATTTTATAAACCAATTAGCTATCTCTGAGAACCTATCATCTATCGTGTTTATTATTTTGGCGTCATTGAATCCGCCGAGAGCAGGGGTCGTGACATAGACGTAGTCTGGCGAGTAGAGAAAAATAGCTGGAATGTCATTGGTGATTTGATTGCTAATCTCTTGCAAGATTCTATCTCTAGTCGCCTCGTCAAAAGTCTTGCGATATGTCTCGAGCAAGCTGTCGACGTGGGAGTTGTCATAAAGAGCAAGATTCTGATCGGGGAAGAATTTTTTTGAAGAATGCCAGAAAGCAAAAAGGTCGTTACTCTCTTTAACTATATTGCCAAACAGAATCATCTCGTAGTCAGTGTTGCGAAGGATGTCTTCTTGAATATCTCTTAGAGAACGGACAATCAATTCAACTTGTACGCCTAAAATTTCCCAATCTTTTTTAACTTCCTCGGCGGTTGTTACTAAAAAAGGTTCGTCTGGAACCACTATTCTTATATTTAATCCATTAAGTGATTCGTTACTAAAGTTTGCTGATGACTCCGAGCTTATGCTTGTGGGTCCAAAGAACGGCACTCCTTTCCCAGCTAAAGCAGACTCGATCAAATCTTCTCGGTTAATGGCAGACGACAGGGCGCCTCTAACAGATTTTTCACTAAGGGCATCGGGCGCTAGGTTCTGATTAATAAATATTGCGTAATAACGGGAAGAGCCAAGATAATGGGCTTCATGACGAATGATGATCGGTCGTTCCGATAGGCTATCGGCGGTACTAAGGCTAAAGCCGTCTATCTTGCCGAGATTATAATTACTCACTAGTTCGGGTTCTTTTTTATAGAATTTGAAGATTAAGTTTTCTATATATGGAGATCTTTCAAAATAATCTTTATTAGATTTAAGAGAAAAGCTTTCTACAAAACCTCTACTGTCCTTGTTGTGGGATACGGCTTTGTAGGGACCGGAGCCGATAGGGGCGAGTCCAAAGGCCGACCGTGTGAAGTTGATAACAGGGATATCGACAAATATGTGCTTAGGAATGGGTCGTAGAGAATTAAGATGGTCTTCGGCAAAAAAGGCGTAACTGTTTTGGAGGGTGAATTCTAATTCTAGTTCGCTGACGCGGACGACGGTAACTCCATTGAAGCTCCCCTGAAGCCAAGACCGGACTTCTGGATTATGAATAATGTCTACCGTGAAAACTATGTCGTCAGCGGTTAGCTTCTCTCCATCATGCCAAAAGATATCCTCCTTTAGCCTAACGTTCCATGTCTTGCCGTCGGCAGAGTGGGTAATAGTCTCAGCCATCTCTGCAAGACTGGAGAATACTAGTCTCGAGAGAGTCCTATCTGTTTCTGTCGAGGCGCCTGTCGGCAAAATGGGGTTTATAAAAGCTGGCTGACCAACAACGCCTTCGCGATATGTTCCACCCTCTGTCGGGATGACATAGGCCTCAGTTTTTACAATAAGAGCTCCATAGGTTAGAGAAGATATCGCCAAAATAGCAGAAGCTAAATAGAAAATGAGACGCTCTTTTTTCGAGAGGGCTTTAACAATTTTTGGGATAGGATTCTGTAACAAAAACTTCATTCCACTTATCGAAGGCTACTTAAGAAACTACTAGGTTTAGAATAGAGAGGGCCACGAAAGCTCCTACGAACGCTATGGTCGCCATAAAGATAGTCTTCTCAATACCTCGACGACGTTGGTAGAATCCACCACCACCACCATCACCTCCTCCAAAAAGTCCTCCTGCGCCAGAAGAGCGTTGCTGAAGCAGAATAAGGATGGTAGCGACGACACCAGATATAACTTGTAGAACAGTGATTATATTCATTAGTGAATTATATGAACTTCGCAGAGAAGCTTATCACGAGATTGACGATGCTTACAACCGCGCTTGTTAGAATCAATGCTGTTAGATTACTGATTTCGACCGGAACCAGCAACAGGTCAAGTATAAAAATCATAACAGCGTTCACTATAACTCCACCTAACCCTAGGGTGATAAGGAGTATGGGTCCTAGGGCAAGTCGAATGATGGGTCGTATGAAGAGATTGATGAGAGCTAGGGCGCCAGCGACTAAAATAAATTCTTCTAAAATTGTTGAGATGGTTGCGCCATCTATATAGAAGTTGACGAAATAGAGCGCCAAGCCATTAGCAAGAAGTATCAAAGAAAATCTCTGCAAGAAGCCCATTAATATCTATTATAACCTCCTAAAGTGCGTTCTGGTAAT
>JAHJZF010000059.1 GCA_018826645.1 Patescibacteria group bacterium
AGATTGTCTTTAAAGCCGATATTCCCCTCAAATTCTACGTGAGTGAACTCTGGCAAATGCCTAAAATCAGCGGGTTCCATCCTAAAACTTTTTTCCCAACAATAGACTTTATCGATTTCTGGGTTAGTTATAGCAAATTCCAAGTAGAGTTGAGATGATTGCGTGAGAAAAGTCTTTTTATTGAAAAAATCTATTTCAAATGGATCTACGTCTGAAAGAATTGTTCCAGTTAGTGCTCCAGGAGAAGATATCATCCTTGTTGTGATTGGAAGATCAAATAAAAGAACCCGATTCTCTTCCATAAATCCGTTCGTTGCTTTAAAAACGCTATCCCATATTCTTATTTTCGCTGCCCATAATGGGGCGTCCTTTCTAATCGAGAAATGCCTTTTTGATAATTCTTTTGGAGGAAGAATCCCGACAACGTTTTTAAAAGTCGGAGTGTTCTTGCCTCCGATATATCCTATCTCCCTATTTTTAGCTATATACGGACCAAGCATGCTTTCGTGAAGCATATTGTTTTTATGGTTGTGTTTCAAGCCAAGCTTGGTGATTCAGGCTAGTTTTATGATATCAAAACGACCCTCCTCTGTCAGTTTCAACTGGTTGCTGGGGGTCTGGGAATCGAACCGTAGTTAATGCAGGTGCACTTCCACTCGTACATCCGTCTTTGCATTAGGATCGTTCATCCAGACATTCGTAGGCGTGAATTGATAGAAGCGATACACTTTACCGTCCAGAAGTTCTCGCAGAGCAGAAGCAAAGGCTTCTTTCATGTTCCTCCCATAGGGATACTTCTTTGAGAAATAGGTTTTTGCAGCTAAGGGAATATTCTTGATGTTCGTTTCTTTAATTATCCCCTCTATCTGGAGGCCTACTCCCTCACCCACAGCTTGGTGAGAATCGAATATAGCCACGACAGCTTCGTTATTTTTCTTTAAGTCAGAGGAATGTCTAGAATCAGGAAGTGAAACAAAATACATATTCCAGTTTTTATCATGAGCATATGCCAAAGGTGCAACCCACGAACTTCCCTTTCCGTCAGAGGTGCCCAAAGTCATATATTGATTAGTCTCAATTATCTCGCGAGCCAGCTCATCTAGGTCTTTCATACTAAAACTTTACCACACCCTCCTCGAGCGCACGAGAAGGCTATGCTCCTCGTGCTAGCACGACTAGGGTTTTAGGGATTCGAACGATCTTCGAGCGCTACTCATTTAATAAGCTCTACGACTTGGGCTACTGCCTCTTCAACAGAGAGGTCAGTACTATCAATTCTCTTGCTATTAACCCCGGCTACTTCAGACATGAAGTCACCACTCTCGAGACACTTACTCAGGCCTTCGACTGAATGAATTTTCTTATATTCTTTACGTGAATCCTCTGTTACCCGCTTAAGCAGTTCTTCTCTATCACAGTAAATCTGTATGAATTGCAAATCAATATCTTGTCGCTTTGAAATCTCCTTGAGCTTGTCGATAAAAGGATTATCTGTCTTCTTGTCGTAAGCAAACGTGCAAATCACTCCACTGACCCGTCCTTGTTTAGCAGTTGCCTCTAATAAATCTAGCTTAAGTTGATGATTTAATTCATAGAATTCCGGCGTACCGAACTCAAGAAGCTCTTTAAGCAAATCTACCGTCAGATGATTATGGAACAGCCTATAACCGGTTACTTCAGCAACCTTCTTTGCAAGAGTTAGTTTGCCTGAGGCGGGCGCACCATAGAGTACGATAAGTTTCATATTCCAATTTTATCACATTCCACCCTCCTCGAGCGCACGAGACCCATACGTCCCTCGTGCTAGCACGACCTGGCTGGGGGATAGGGCCTCGAACCTAAACGTCTAAGTTTCTTACAGAGTCAGCGTGGACTTGAATAAAATGCTTTCTGGGGGCCACCTCATCACCCATTAGAATATCGAACATCCTATCTGCTTCTTTAGCATCTTCTATATTTATTTTTCTCATAGTGCGAGTCTCGGGATTCATTGTGGTATCCCAAAGCTGAATGGGGTTCATCTCTCCCAAACCTTTGTAGCGCTGAACGGAGACACTCTCGGCACCACCCATAGATTTGGTAATCTTTTCTCTTTCTTCTTCTGAATATGCATATTCGAAAGCCTTGCCTTTACGCACTTGATAGAGTGGTGGTTCGGCGACATAAAGATGGCCGGCGTCAATAATTTGGGGGAAATATCTGAAAAATAAGGTTAAGAGAAGCGTCATGATGTGGGCACCATCGACATCTGCATCAGTCATAATAATTACTTTGTGATAACGAAGTTTTGATAGGTCGAACTCTTCTGCAATTGCAGTACCAAGAGCCACCACTAGAGCGGTAATTTCTTTGTTCGCTAAGATTTTATCTATTCTGTGTTTTTCGGCGTTTAAAACTTTACCTCTTAAAGGCAAAATAGCTTGGAATTTTCTGTCTCTACCGGACTTCGCGCTACCGCCAGCACTGTCTCCCTCTACTATGAAGATCTCGGCGTCCTCTACGGGAGTACTGGGCAAACAATCAGCGAGCTTGCCCGGAAGCGTAAGCCCATCGAGAATACCCTTTCTAAGAACCGTATCTTTAGCAGCCTTGGCAGCCATACGCGCTCTAGCCGCTAGATTTGCCTTCCCGACCATTGCCTTACCATCATTAGGATTTAATTCGAGAAAATCCTTCAAGGCTACGGACATAGCTGATTCAACAGCAGTTCTCGCTTCGGCATTACCCAATCTGCCCTTCGTCTGCCCCTCAAATTGAGGGTCCCTTAATTTAACAGAGACCACAGCCGTTAATCCTTCCCTAACATCTTCGCCCGTTAAATTCTCCTCTCCTTTTTTAAGAAGATTGTTGAGCTTGGCATAATCATTGATGCTTTTGGTGAGGGCGCTTCGAAATCCAGTAAGATGCATTCCCCCGTCGATTGTATTGATACCATTGGCGAAAGAGAGCTCGCGAGTTTCTATGCCGTCTGTGTAGTTAAGAGCGACCTCGACATCGACTCCCTCTAACTCTTTCTGTACATAGAAAACCTTATTGTGGATTGGCTTGGAGCCATCTTCGTTCAAATAATCAACAAACGATTTTAATCCGCCATCAAATTGGAACCCATAATAAAATGGCACTTCTTCACGCTCATCCACAAATGCGACCCTGACGCCCTTGGTTAAATAAGCTCTCTGCCTGAACCTATCAATAATTTGTTTGCGGTCATATTCGAGGACAGAGAATACCTTGTCGTCTGGGATATATGTAATTCTTGTGCCATTTAGACCACACTTACCTACTTTTTTGACTTTCGCCTTCGGAACACCTCTTTCATATTCTTGAACATAAAGCTCTCCGTCTTTACAAACCTCCGCCTTCATATACTTGGAAAGAGCGTTCACCACAGACACGCCAACGCCATGAAGCCCTCCCGAAACTTTATATGCCTCTCCGCCAAACTTACCACCGGCGTGCAGGGTGGTCATCACCGTCTCCAAGGCAGATTTCTTGGTCTGCTTGTGAATATCTACTGGTATTCCTCTACCGTTGTCCTTAACTGTTATGCTTCCGTCTTTATTCAGCTTCACAAAAATACTATCGGCAAAACCAGCCATCACTTCGTCGATAGAGTTGTCGAAAACCTCCCACAGAATATGGTGTAAGCCCCTACTTTCCGTCGAACCGATATACATACCCGGCCTTTTGCGGACCGGATCTAGACCTTCAAGAACTTGAATATCCTTAGCTGTATAGTCGCCATTTGTGGCTTTTTTTTCGGTTTTTTTAAGCGGTTTTTTGGCTGGCATAATAAAAAATAATTCCTCTTTTAAGTGTTTAAATTGTACCAATTTAAAAGGGTAAAAACAAGTAAAAACAGGGCTAAAACACGCAGGTTTTAAGCCACTTTTTAGACTTTTATACAATGCCTTCCCCTACCTTATTTCAAAAGGTATTTTTTTCTTAAGATGAGAGACTATTTTGTTGAATTCTTCCGTAACCTCTGAGTCTTTGAGAGTACGTTCATCCGACTGAAAAACGATTCTAAAAGTAAGATGTTTGGTATCGTAATAATCTATTAGGTCAACATCCACAACGTCCTTAACATTTGCCAATTCTATCTCCTGAAGAATCTCTCCGACACTTACCTCCTTCCTTAAAGATAAGGAGATGTCTCTCATAACTGCTGGATATTTAGAGATGGGCTGATATTCTCTTTCTCCTTGCTCTAGTTCCATCAATTCTTCTGCCTCCAATTCTGCCAGAGCACCATCTTTACCAATGTGCCAAATTCTACCAATTTTTTTATCTCCCACCTTGATAATAAGTTCATTTTTATCTGGCACTAACGAGTAGCCAATTAGACCCAATCCATTTAGGAGTTGTTCAACCGTACCCTTGAGCTCTAGGAAAGAAGATTCTGGTTTGGACTTCATGCCGATGCCCAAAGCGAATCTTTCTCCAATATTTTTATCAAAGACACTCCCTATCTCAAAGATTCTGATATCTTTAAAGGATTTAGAATTCTCTTTGAGATTTTTTCCCAGATTATCTGCGATGGATTTTCTAAGATATTTTTTGTCTTCCGCTAGGGGTTTTTCGAATTCGTAAGATAACTCATCTCCTTTTTCGGCAAATATATAATTGTAGACTTCCGTATAACCTATATTTGTTAAGATGCGCCGTAATTGATCTTTAAACAAAGTGATATCTTGTTCTTTGGCTGGCGCAATACTTATGTGCGGAGGCTGTGCTTCTAAATCGTTAATGCCGTAGAGACGCACAATCTCTTCCACTAAATCTTCGAAGATTTCGACGTCTCGACGAAGAGGAGGCACTTCGACCATAAACTCGTCTCGCTTACTTTTGCTTTTAAGGGCAATCTTCTTGAATCCTAATTTCTTGAGATATTCCCAAGCTTCATCTGATTTAAATTGAAGACCCGTGAGACTATTAAATTTATCTACATCAAATCCAATAATCTTTTTACTCTGTTTGTTTGGATATACATCTAAGCAATCAACCAACTTAACTCCTGCTATTTCTTCAAGAAGAACTTTGGCCCGATTAAGTCCCATCTCAACTAATTCGGGACTTAAACCATGGGCGAACCTGATTGATGCATCTGTTACCAGATCTAGACGTCTGGAAGTTCTGTAAATCGCTACTTGGTCAAAATTAGCTGATTCTACAACAATTCTTTTCGTCTCAGAGCTAACTTCGGCTGACTTGCCACCCTTAATACCTGCTATAGCTTGAGCCTGCTTACTATCGGCAATGACTATGTCGTCTTTGGTTAACTTGAAATCCTGCTCATCTATAGTTGTAATCTTCTCGCCTGCTTTTGCACGTCTTACTTGTATCGCTCCTTTTAGCTTGTCTGCATCAAATGCATGCATAGGTTGCCCAATTTCAAGCATCACATAATTTAAGACGTCTACTATCGGATTTATGGGCCTAAGACCACAATCTGTCAGTATCTGCACCATCCATGATGGAGTCTTGTCTCGCTCGCCAAGCTCGAAGACACACGCGCCATAGCGTGGACAATCATCTTTATCGACAATCTTTATATCAACCAAGCCTTTAGGCCTGCTTGGAAAAACAGATGCCATTTTCGGTTCTGACAACTTCTTGCCCGTGATGATTGAATATTCTCTAGCCACTCCGAGATGCGAAGCTGAATCTGCATATCGATTGTGAGGAATCTCTGAATCAAAGGTGTTACCTACAATATCTTCTGATTCATACGCTCGCATAGTAAGCTCTTCCACCATCTTAGTCTTACTATCGACGTCTGGTACCAATCTTTTAATTGAGTTGTAAGAGAATTTCATCCGGACACCTAATGAGCTTTTAGGTTCTCGACAGAGAACCTTTTTGGTTTACCTAATCTAATATCCATTTGTTTGTGTTTTTTGTATTTCGTGTTTTTCATATTCTTAACATTACGACAGAAGCTTATTAGGTGTCTGGATTCATGCCGTTAGAATTGTTTTATAAATCTTAAGTCGCCCGAATAAAACATTCTGATGTCTGGAATTTTATATTTAATCATTGCCAATCGTTCAATGCCCATACCAAAAGCAAATCCTTGAAAGTCTCTAGGATCATAATGGGCGGCTTCAAACACTTTAGGATGAACCATGCCGGCACCCATCATCTCAAGCCAATCCCCTCCCTTAAACCTCATATCAACTTCCACGCCCGGCTCCACGAATGGAAAATGACTCGGGCGAAATCTTGCTTCAACTTTTTGTCCTTTAAAAAACTCTTCAAAGAATTTTTCGACAATGTATTTAAAATTAGCGAGATTAACATCCCTGCCTACCATTAACCCTTCGAACTGATAAAAGTTTGTATCGTGAGTGGCGTCTGTAGCTTCATATCTGAAACACCGACCCGGAACAATAATCTGAAAAGGTGGCTGATGCTCTTCCATATACCTAATCTGTACTGGAGATGTATGAGGTCTTAGAAGCATTCTTTCTCCACCCTTTTTGGGTTTAATCCAAAAGGTGTCCCACGCCTCTCTGGCGGGGTGCCATTCTGGAAGATTCAACGCATTAAAAGCATAAAACTCTGTTTCGAGTTCCGGGCCTTCGACTACGGAGAAGTTCATCGAAAGAAAAATCTTTCTAATCTCTTGCTCTGTTTTTGAAAGCAAATGCAGATATCCCCTAGAGGGTTTATGACCTGGGCGAGTAATGTCTATATTGGAAACACCGTCCCCTTCTCCAAACTCAAGAAACTTGGCATCTATCTTCTCCTGAAGTTTGTCTTTAAACTTGTTAGCTCTGCTTCCAAGCGTTTTTCTTTCTTTCTCGGACAAATCCTTAAGTGAACGCAAAACGCCCGTCAGATCGCCTTTTCTGCCCAAATACTTAACCCTCAGAGCTTCTAGTCCATCTCTGTCTTTAACTGTCTCCAGTTCTTTATAAGCCGATTTCTCAATACCTTCTATAGTGAGCATATAGATTCATTCTAAAGGAATTACCTTTTTTGACAATAAAATACCCGCGATTTAGAATACCCCTATCGCGGGGAAGTGTAACGGTTGCACGTGAGGCTCATAACCTTAAGGTAGCGGGTTCGACTCCCGCCCCCGCAACCACGTAAAATAATAAACCCATCTTCAAGGTGGGTTTATTATCACGTGGCGCAGCAACGGGATAATTTTACGTGAGTCGGGTGATGAATTGCGAAGCAATTCATTTTACACGACACTTATAATATGTATTACGTCTACGTCTTAGAGAACCAGAACGACAAATCTTTATATATTGGCTTTACAACCAATATTGAGAAACGAGTGAATGAACACAATTCCGGCAAGGGCTCCAGAACTACAAAATTAAAGGAAGATTGGATGCTTATTTACTATGAATCGTACCTGAATAAACAAGACGCTCTTGGAAGGGAAAAATTTCTGAAAAGTGGATCTGGGCGAAGATATATCAACAAACAACTAGCACATTATTTAGAATAGATTCCTGCAGGTCTGCGGGATGTTCTGGAGATATAAAAACTCGTTCGTCGGGTAAAATATGTAATCCGCCTCAGGTGGACCGCTCCCGAAACACTCATTCGTCAGGCAGAACACGCAATGAGGTTATAATTACTTTATGTACTTCGTATACATACTTGAATGTGAAGATGGAAGTTTTTACACGGGTTCCAGTCCAAACCCCGAAGAAAGATTCAAACGGCACAAGGCTGGAACTGGAAGCCGATATACAAGAATGCATAGACCCGTTAGGATTATTTATACCGAGAAACTCAACGATAAGAGCCAAGCCCTAAAAAGAGAAGTGCAGATAAAGAGCTGGAGCAGAAAAAAGAAAGAAGCATTGATAAGTCGCGACTAATACAACGCCCCCGCAACACCTACTTAATCTCTAAGTAGAATCTCTGGATTTTCTGTGGGTTTTAAAATCCACGGTACTAATCCAGTTTCATCCGGCTCAAGTTCTCTGGCACAATAATCTGGTCTGATGAGAGAGGTTGTTTTGTGAAAAAGAGTAGCTGTTTTAATTTCCTCTATATTGGGGAATTTATCCATAAGATAAGTTTTTCCGTACTTCAGGGTATCGCCGGTCTCTGTTAAGTCGTCTATAAGTAAAATCTTGCCCAATACGTCTTCGGTTGTATAAACGCAGTGAAGCGCAAACCTTATCTTCTCTGCTCTTTTTCCTTCTGGCCAATTCTCTGCAGCCATGACAACAAGCGGTTTTTTGAATAAATAAGAGATTCTCTCGCCAATCGTAAGCGAACCCCTTGAGATCGCGACTATATGGTCTGGACTAAAACCGCTGTCTTGGACTTGTTCATATATATTCTGAATATGTCGAAGATATTCTTCCCAACTGATTTTAATAATTTTTCTATCTTGTTTTTCCATCTTTGTACTAATCTTACGCTCAATCCATCGTTTTACGAGAGACTCGCAAATTTCTATTAAGATTTTTGAGGACGTTTTCGTTTATAATAATTTCATGGACCGATATCCCCCGCTTGTAGAGAAAGAACTCCCCAAACCCCCTCATTGGAGCAAGGCGCTTGGGGTCGGCATTGTGATGACCGGGCTTGCCATTGGTACGGGCGAGTTAATACTCTGGCCACACCTTGTTACAAAGCATGGGCTTTCTCTTCTTTGGCTAGCCCTCCTTGGAATTGGATTTCAATATTTTATTAACCGCGAAGTAGCTCGTCACGAAGTGGCTACGGGCGAAGGCTTTTTCACCACTTCGGCTCGTATATTTAAATGGTCTGTATTCTTTTGGCTTTTCTCAGCAGTTATTCTATATATCTGGCCAGGGTGGGCATCGGCCCTAGGCACAACTTTGAATGCACTTTTTGGATTTGGCACTCACTTATTCTGGTCTTGGATGACGCTTGGTTTAGTTTTGGTGCTTACATTCAGCGGGCGCATTGCCTACGTTATGCTTGAGAAATCTCTGAAGATATTGGTACCTACATTTTTCGGCCTTCTTCTTATAATCAGCTACTTCAATCTTTCTTGGGCAAGTCTTTCTGAGGCGCTTAGGGGCGTCTTGGCTTTCGGCACAATCCCCGACGGAGTGGATATCAACGTCCTGCTCGGCGCTATTGTTTTCGCTGGAGCGGGTGGAATGCTAAACCTTGCTGTATCTTTGTGGTATCGAGACAAACAGGTTGGAATGGGTAAATATATTGGGAGGATTACAAATCCAATTACAGGCAAGAATGAAGCGACGCCGGCCACTGGCTACAAGTTCGATACTTCGAATCCAGAGAATATGAAACGATGGAAAGGATGGATGAGATACGTGACGATTGACCAAGGAGTCATCTTCTTTTTACTTGGATTCACAACTCTTTTTCTTCTAAGCGCTAACGCTTACGCCGTCCTCTCTCCTCAAGGCATAGTACCAGAGGGGCTCCAAATCGCTGTCGTACAGGCACAGATATTTGGAAATGTTTGGGGACCAATTGGATATAATCTTTTCTTAATCATGGCGTTCTTGATGATTTTCGCTGTAATGTGGACGGTTATCGACGCCCTAACGCGAATGGTCGCCGATATCATCTATACAAACACTCATGTTGGTCCTTTCCAAAAAATATTTTTTGTATTCAATAAACTCTCTTTAAATCAGCTTTATTATATTTCTATAGTGGTCATCGTTAGCGCCGGCGCTTTCTTACTCCTCCTCGAACAACCCTTGACGCTTCTAGTGATATCGGGAGTGCTCTCGGGCCTCACGATGGCTATCTATACTCCCTTCCTTATTTATGTGAACAACAAACATCTGCCAAAACCCCTAAGGCCTTCTGTTCTTACAAACTTGATGATGGTTGGAATCTCGGGCTTTTATATGTATTTCGCGTTTAGGATAATCGTCTTTTATTTCGCCTAGAATTTAATATAAACGACAAGACAAAAGACGCCCCAATTGGGGCGTCTTTTTTAAATGCTTTGCCTCTCGACACTACCCTCTTGTATTCGAGCTTAAGTAGATTTGAT
>JAHJZF010000008.1 GCA_018826645.1 Patescibacteria group bacterium
GCCTAAATTACGCCATCATAGATGTGGGAGGAATTAGTTATAAGGTCCGCATTCCTGTTGCCCAAGAAAAATTACCCCAGATAGGAGAAAATATAGAGGTTTTTACATACCTTCATATAAGAGAGGGAGGGGCTGATTTGTACGGTTTCTTTAAAGAAGATGAGCTGAATCTTTTCGAACTTTTGATTTCGGTCTCGGGGGTGGGTCCTAAATCGGCTATGGCGATACTGTCCGTAAGTTTTGCCGATAAGCTTAGGATAGCGATTGCTACGGGTGAGCCCGACCTATTAAGGCGTTCATCGGGCGTGGGCAGAAAGACGGCTGAAAGAATCATTGTCGAGCTGAGGGATAAGGTGGGCGCAGTGGACAGTAAGGGCGCGACTGCTCTGGCAGAGTCCGACCAAGATGTATACGAAGCCCTTCTAGGGCTTGGGTACCAGAGAAAGAAGATAGAGGACGTCTTGCGAGAAATAAGCCCAGAGATTACGGACGTGAGAGATCGCCTTAAAGAGGCGCTCAAAAAAATTAAAGGCTAGACCATGGCTATTTCTTCTTGGACAATATTCAATTCAATTTTAGAGGGGATTAAGAAGTTCCCTCTCTTTAAATGGCTTTATAAAATTTCATGGGCGCCATTTGTCTATCATTTTGTGTTGGCACTGTTTGGAGCTGTTATTTATAGGTTCCCTTCAAGAAAGGTGAAAGTTATAGGGGTAACGGGGACAAAAGGTAAAACTACCACTCTAGAATTAATAAATGCGGGCCTCGAAGCGTCTGGAGAAAAGACGGCCCTTCTCTCTTCGTTGCGAATTAAGATTGGCGAAGAAACCAAGCCTAATCTTTCGGGTAATACTCAGCCGGGCAGATTCTACGTGCAGTATTTTATTCGCGAGGCGATTAAAAAGGAGTGTCGGTATGTTTTATTAGAGGTCGGCTCAGAAGGAGTAGTGCGTCATAGGCACCGTTTTATAGATTTTGATATTGCCGCCTTTGTTAATATTCATCCAGAACATATTGAATCGCATGGTAGCTTTGAAAAATATCGTGAAGCCAAGCTCAGTTTCTTCCGATACGTTGGAGAGTCTTGGTCAAAAAAGGATAAGAAGTTTTTTGTAAACCAAGAAGATAGAAGCGCAGACCATTTCATTAAAGCAGCGGGCAATAATGACGTAATTCTTACCACAAAGACAAACAAATCCCTTAAAATGTTGGGCGATTTCAATCTTGATAACGCTGGTGTTGCCGAAGCCGTTCTGCGCAATTTGGGAGTCGACGATGAGGTAATCAAAAAAGCGTTTGAAAACTTTTCTGGCGTCTCTGGTCGGATGGAATATGTTCAGAAAGAGCCTTTTGCCGTGGTGGTAGATTATGCACACACACCGGACTCCCTAGAGGCGGTTTATAAGAATCTAAAATCTGAAAAAGGAAACCTTATTTGCGTCTTGGGGTCTGCTGGAGGTGGTAGAGATAAATGGAAGCGTCCTAAGATGGGGAGCATCGCTGCGAATTATTGTACAGAAATCATCCTTACGGATGAAGATCCTTTTGACGAAGATCCGATGGAGATTGTAGAAGAGATTAGAGTCGGCATGCCGGAGAAACGAGCTAAAGATGCAGAAATTATTCTTGATAGAGAACAGGCTATCCGAAGAGGTATCTCTTTGGCCAAGAAGGGAGACGTCGTTGTGATTACTGGTAAGGGGAGCGAACTTAGTATCAGGGTTAAAAACGGCAAGAAGATTCCCTGGTCGGATGTCGGAGTTGTTAGGCAAATTTTGGGCTATACTAATCAGGCGTTATGAAATTAACTTTCTACGGAGGAGCAAAAACTGTAACGGGTTCTAATTATCTCCTTGAATCTGAGGGGACTAAAATTTTAGTTGATTGTGGTCTTCATCAGGGGGGCTATGTTTGCGAACTTGATAATTATGACCCCTTTTTGTACGACCCGAAGTCTATAGACGCACTTTTTATAACTCATGCCCATATTGATCATATTGGTAGGGTTCCTAAGCTTTATAAAGAGGGTTTTCGAGGGAAAATATTTTCGACCCCTCCCGCTAAAGAGTTCGCAGAAGAATTGTTATTAGATTCAGGAGACCTTCTTAAAAGGGAGGCCAAAAAATGCGGTAAAGAACCGATCTATTCAGCAGAAGACGTGGTTGGAGCGCTCTCTCTTTGGAATACAGAGAAATATCACAAAGAAATCGTGGTTAAAGATATAAAAGGATCTTTTTACGATGCGGGGCACATACTAGGCTCTAGTTCGGTTCTAATAGAAGCTGAAGGAAAGAAAGTTGTGTTCTCTGGTGATCTTGGAAATATGCCAGCTCCTCTTATCAAAGAATACGAGAAAATAGGAGGCATCGATTATGCGGTTATGGAGTCTACTTATGGAGGTAGAATTCATGAAGACCCAGCAGAAAGAAAAGCTCTTTTAGAAGACGCCATAGAAGACGTAGTTCAAAGAGGAGGTGCGTTAATGATTCCTGCTTTTGCTATGGAGAGGACGCAAGAACTACTCTACGAACTTAACGGATTAGTAGAAAATGGGCGCATCCCAGAGATACCAATATTCTTAGACAGCCCATTAGCTATTAAATTAACGGCAGTTTATAAAAAATACGAAGGAGACGCTGACTATTTTGATAAGGAGTCTATAGATTTAATTAAATCAGGAGATGCAATTTTTCAATTTCCAGGACTTCGCCTAACTCTTAAGACCGCAGACTCAAAGAAGATAAAAGAGACTCCCAATCCCAAGATAGTTATTGCTGGAAGCGGAATGTCTCAGGGTGGAAGAATTGTTTTTCATGAGAGCGAGTATCTTCCAGACGAGAATAGCACAATCCTATTTATAGGCTATCAAGTTAAAAATTCTTTAGGACGAAGAATTTTTGAGGGAGAAAATCCGGTTACGATTATGGGCAAGAAAGTTCTGGTGCGGGCGAAAGTGGTGGCAATCGGAGGTTATTCTGCCCACGCCGACCAGATATTATTAATGCGGTGGCTGAAACCAATGAAGGAAACCTTAAAGAAAGTTTATTTAGTCCATGGAGAAGAAGAACAGATGACCCTGTTGGCACAAAAGCTAAAAGACTTTATGGCTATTGATGTCGAAATCCCGGAGTTAGAGGAATCGGTCGAATTATAGATTATAATTGAAGCATGATAGAGAATAAGCAAAACAATATTAAAATATGTGTTTCGGGGGCGGCCGAAACGGGGCATTGCACGGAGAAGGCTTTTGAGGCTGGAGAGGCGGTAGGGGTCGCCATTGCTAAGGCTGGGTGCATATTGTTAGACGGTGCCACTACGGGTTTTCCGTATTGGGCAGCCAAAGGCGCCAAGCAGGCGAACGGTATGGTTGTCGGTTTTTCACCGGCCCTTAGCGAAAAGGAGCACGTCAAGAGATATGAGCTTCCCCTAGAATATAGAGACATGATTGTTTATACAGGGCTTGGCTATTCGGGGCGCAACCTTATATTGATTAGGGCTGCAGATGCAGTAGTTATTGGATGCGGGAGGATGGGAACCATTAACGAATTTACGCATGCTTTCGAGGACCAAAAACCCATTGGTGTTTTGGAAGGAGATTGGGAGACGGACGAGCTTTTAAGGCTTATTATCGAAAAATCTAATAGGGCCGAAGAGATGAAGGACAAAATAGTGTTCGAAAGCGATCCAGAGAAATTGATTAGCAGATTAGTCGAAATCGTCAAAAAAGAAAAAGCAGCGGGTGGACCTGCTGACATCAAATAAAAAGGTCGGCAATTGATTAAATTATCTATGGCCATAAAAGAGAGAAAACCAATCGGCGAAGTGATTCACTACTTTGGAGGAGTGGGAGTGGCGGTGATTAAGTTCAAGGCGAAAGTTAAGGCCGGAATCAGTGTGCATTTTAAAGGCGCGACGACCGATTTCGAACAGAAGTTGTCATCGATGCAGTTGGACCACAAAGAAATTAAAGAAGCCAGCAAGGGTAAAGAAGTTGGCGTTAAGGTCGACGATCGCGTGAGGGTCGGAGACGAAGTCTACGAAGCCTAAATTTTAATAAATGCTGTTCTTAGAGATTACAGTAGCTTTGGTTTTGGCTGTGGTGTTTGGGTTTATAGCCCACCTTTTGAAACAGCCACCGATTATTGGATTCATCATCGCCGGAATAGCCGTTGGTTATTTGGGTGGTCCTGGATTTGGTGGAGAAGTGATTGAGGGCCTAGCGCCTATTGGTGTGGCTCTTTTGCTTTTTTTGGTCGGTTTGGAAATGAACTTCAAGGAGCTTCGTAACGTTGGTGTTCCGGCGATGCTAACGGGCTTCGGTCAAATTATTTTTACATTTGGAACGGGATATCTCATTGCTACGTGGCTTGGGTTTACTACATTAGCTGCTGTCTATATATCCATAGCCCTTACTTTCTCTTCAACAATCATTGTGGTGAAGCTTCTTTCAGAAAAGAAAGAGCTTTCTACCCTCTATGGGAGAATCGTTGTCGGCTCTCTTTTAATACAAGACCTTGTTGCGATAGTAGCCCTTATATTTTTGGCTGGGCTTCAAGATGGGCAAGGTTCAGCGGGCGACTTTGCTTTAATTTTGGCAAAAGGAGGGGCATTAGTTGGACTTACTTTCTTCGTTGCAAGATTTTTTCCTAAATTTTTAAACAGAGTGGGGCGCTCTCAAGAGATGTTATATCTTTTCAGCATCGCTTGGGCATTGGGGTTGTCTGCTATTACTGAAATTATAGGGCTCTCTATCGAGGTTGGAGGCTTTTTGGCCGGCATAGCTTTGGCCAATTCGTCAGAGCATTTTCAGATAGGATCTCGCATGAAGCCGATTAGAGACTTCTTCTTAATTCTTTTCTTTGTTAGTTTGGGTGCTCGAATGTTGGTTGGAGGAGTGTCGGCGCCCATAGGAGCTGCGATAGCCCTATCTCTTTTTGTTCTGATTATTAATCCTTTAATAGTAATGATTATAATGGGCCTTTTGGGATATAGGTCTAAGACAAGCTTTTTGGCGAGCATATCTCTTGCTCAAATTTCTGAATTTGGTTTGATAATAGTTGCCCTCGGATTGCGTTTAGGTCACCTTACGGGCGAAGAGGCTGCCTTGGTGACCCTAGTTGGCATTATTACAATTTTTGTTTCCTCGTACTTCATAATTTATGGGAGCGAATTATACGTGTTTATGAAGCCGGTGCTCAAATGGTTTGAGTTTCGTCATAATTTGGTGGACGAGGGTTCTTTAGAAAAGGAGTTGAAAGATCATATTGTTTTAGTAGGGGTTCATAGAACTGGTGAGAGCATTTTAAAAACCCTCGAAAAATCAGGCACCGATTTTGTGGCAGTTGATTTTGATCCCATATTAGTCGCTTCGTTAAAGAATAAAGGTGTTCCTGTTATCTACGGAGACATTACGGATGAAGAAATCCAAGAATTGATACAGCTTGATAAAGCCAAGGCAATTATTTCCACTGTTCCTAATAAGAAAGATAATTTGGCAGTTTTAATTATGGCTAGAGAAATAAACAAAAAAGCCAAAATTATATTAACTGCTCAGGAAGAAGAAGACGCAGCCGAGTTCTATAAGAAAGGCGCGAATTACGTTATTCAACCCCACTTTGTTGGCGGTTGGGAGCTTGCTCAATCTTTGGGGGAGAATAAAGATTTTAGTGGACTAATTAAATTACAAGAAAGAGACGCCAGAGTGCTCGACCTCAGGGGCCTGTCCCGTTAGACGTAAGAACGCCTAACGGGATTTAGGAAAATAATTAAGGAAGCTCATCTCACTCTTCGTTGGGTAGTTTTTTCTTTTCCAATCTTTTTTTAAGAAGGTCTTCGTATCCAGAAATGAGCTTGGGAAGTTTTGTTAAGCCGTTTTTAATATCTTCTATTAGGCTCGCCCTTCTAAGGGCGGCGGCTGGATGATAGAGGGGTATTAGTAGAATGTTTCTCCACCAAAATATTTTTCCTTGGTCTTGCGATATTTTCCCGTCATCTAGGAAGTGGTTCATTGCGTATCTCCCTAATGGAACAATGACCTTCGGAGAGATTATTTCTATCTGTTTTTCTAAATAAGGTTTGTAGGCCTTAATTTCTTCTGGAAGTGGGTCTCTATTTTTTGGGGGCCTCCTTTTTACAACATTGGTAATATAGCAGTCCTCCCTTTTGCTCCCCGTCTCTTCGAGAAGTTTGTCGAGGAGTTTGCCTGCTCTTCCTACGAATGGACGACCTTCGCGGTCTTCATAGAATCCAGGCGCTTCTCCTATGAATAAAACATCGGCTTTCGGATTGCCTTCACCAAAGACGAGCGTTCCTTCGTTAAGAGGAAGACTTTTGTCGGCCAGCATTTTTTCTTCGAGTTCTTTAAGGTTTTTTTTCTCAGACATAAGTTAATTATACGAATTAGCTTGTGTTAAACTAACGTCATGAATGGAGATTTATATTTTCGATACCCAATTCTAGATTTTAGCTATTGGCGTCGTCTCGCAAGAAGGGTTGGACGCAATATATTTGAGATAGTTCTATCGGTTTCGGCAATCGTAATGTTGTTTTCGGATGTTCCAGATCTTATTTTAATAGGAGCCGTCCTCTTTGCCTATACGATTTATAGTTTTGGCAGACGCATTTTTCAGTCCAAGCCAAGCAATAAATTTAAAGGAGGCAACCTAGCGGACTTTACGACTAAGAAATCTAAAAAAATAATCCTAGTCGCTTACGACAGATCCGCTTTTTTGGGTGGTAGTTTTCTTTTACACCTTACGCGCGAGTTGGTAGAGCTTCCGATAGTGATAAGAGTCTTAAAAGGACTTGATGTTAGTAGGGACGAATTCGTTTCTAAGTTGGAGTTCTATATAAGCGATGAGACAAACGTTAAAGAAACGAATATCTGGCGACAGGCTAAAATTGAAGAGCTTATGATAGCCGCCCTTGTCGCTCAGTCTGACGAGAAGAAACCCATCCAGCCTTTTCACCTTTTCTTAGCCCTTCCAGAGACGCAAAACGAGCGTGTACAGAGATTATTTAACCTTTTTGGATTAAACCCCGCTAAGCTCGAGAAAGCGGCTAGATACCACAATATTATTAATAGCTAGAATGTTTAATAAGGTTAATAGAGTAATAAAATATTTCATTATTTCAGACTTGTTTCTCTTTATGGGATGGGGACTGATATCGCCTATTTTTTCTATTTTCGTTATTGAAGAAATTGTGGGCGCAACCCTAGTAACGGTGGGCGTTGTGTCAGCCTTCTATTGGTTGGTTAGGTCTTTGGTCCAGTTTCCGATAGCTGTTGCGCTTGATAAAATGAAGGGAGAAAAAGACGACTTTTATGTTTTGGTTCTAAGTTTATTAATGATTGGCGGACTATCTTTTGCCATGACGTTGGTTGAAACTCCTTTTCAATTGTATTTTATTCAGGCTCTTTACGGAGGCGCCTTTGGGGCCTATAGCATCGCATGGCCGTCTATCTTTTCAAGACACATGGACAAAGGGAGGGTCGCCATAGATTGGTCTTTAGATAAGGGATTAATTGGATTAATTATTGCGGGGACGTCTTTGTTGGGAGCAGAGGTGGCGAACACAATAGGTTTCGACGCAGTCTTTATTCTTACGGGAGCGGTCTCTATATTGTCAGCCTTAGCGCTTTTTGCTGTTCCCAAATTGATTATCCCAAAATCAAGCACAAGTGATTTAGAAGCGATTATTCAAAGAATTCAGGGAAAGCATAAGTTAAGAGGATAAGGTTTCTATGAAAAATTTTGAAATTGCGATAATCCTAAACGAGATAGGGGAATATCTTTCTTTGCAAGATGAGCCGTTTCGTCCGCGCGCTTATAAAAAGGCAGCGATGGTGGTGGAGAACTTAGATAAAGAACTTAAAGATATTTACGAGGGAGGAGGTGTTAAGGCTTTAAAAGAAGTTCCCGGAATTGGACAGGCAATTGCCGAGAAGGTTGAAGAACTTTTAAAAACAGGTCGTTTAAAATATCACGAGAAGCTAAAGAAAGAATTGCCGGTAAACTTAACTGCTCTTTCTTCGATAGAGGGCTTGGGCTCGCGTAAAATCAAAGTTCTCTATGAGAAGTTGGGCGTTAAGAACATCGATGATTTAAGAAATGTTGCCAGAAGCCACAGAATTAAAGACCTCCCCGGCTTCGGGATTAAATCCGAAGAGAACATTCTAAAAGGGATTCGATTTCATGATTCTCAGGTGGGTCGCACCAGTCTAGGCGTCGCTATTCCTTTGGCGTCTACAATTACAAGAAGACTAGAAGAGCTTCCTAGCGTTTCCAAGGTTGTCGTAGCTGGTTCTTTGAGGCGCATGAAAGAAACGGTAGGCGATTTAGATTTTTTAGTAATATCTAAAAACCCCAAAGAGGTAATGGAATTTTTTACATCCCAAAAAGATGTAGTAAGGGTGTTGGCTAAGGGGAATACAAAATCTTCAGTTACTTTGCGTCAAGGCATAGATGCAGACTTGAGGATTGTGGAGGCGGATTCTTATGGTGCGGCACTTGCCTATTTTACGGGGAGCAAGGCCCACAATATTGCTATGAGAAAGGTTGCCCAGAAAAAAGGACTTAAATTAAATGAATACGGACTATATAAGGGTAATAAGAAAATAGCTGGTAAATCCGAGAGGGAGATTTACGAGGCTTTAGGATTAAAATACGTAAAGCCGGAGATGAGGGAGTGATTAGCTATTTAAAGTAGCCTGCTCAACCACTCTTTTAAAAGTTGCAGGTTCGTTTTCTGCCAAGTCGGCAAGAATCTTTCGATTTAAACCTATATTCTTTTTGGTTAGGGCATCGATAAGCCTGCTGTACGTGGTGCCATTTTCTCTAGCGCCGGCATTGATTTTCACCTGCCAAAGTTTTCTAAACTCTCTTTTCCTGACTCGTCTGTCGCGATAACTATATGTCCAAGCCTTCATAAGGGCTTGGCGAGCCGCCTTTTCTTTAGATTTTCGCCCCCACATAAATCCCTTAGTGTGCTTTAAGAGATTCCTTCTTTTTTTAGCGGCCTGTGTGCCTCTTTTTATTCTTGGCATGATTAATTTAATTCGCTATTAATATTGGACCTGTCTTTACTGCTAATGCCCTTCATGTTTCTGTTCTGACTTATGGCCTTTCTCGTTTTTTTAGCCCTGTTGTGTCCTAAACCCTTCTTTCTACGAAGAAGTTTGCCAGTTTTGGTTACTTTAATTCTTTTTGTGTAGCTTTTTTTTGCCATTTGCCTGAACGTCTGTATGAATAAAAGCAAGTGCTATTCTAATCTAATAGCGCCCATTAAATCAAGTTTTTCTCGTTAGGGATTCTGGTTTATTGCTGCTTCGGCTCTATAAGGGTTGTTAGCCCCCTACCCCCTGGTTTAATCTCTCGAGTCTGTTTAAAGGGCGTCTCGATTTGTTCTAAGAATTCGCCCAACTTTCCTTTAGCGTAGTCTTTCATTCCTTTCTCCCTGCCTTTTAGGGTCATTTGGATTTCAACCTTGCTTCCTGCCTGTAGAAATTCTTCTAATCTTTTCAACTTGAAAGATAGGTCGTGATCTCCCTCGCGTGGGCTGATTTGAACACGTTTGGATTCGGGAGCTTTTTGTTGTTGTTGTTTTTTTAGCTCTTTTTCTTTTTGGTAACGGAATTTATCAAAGCTCACTATCTTGGCCACTGGAGGATTAGAATTTTCTGTGACCAGAACAAGGTCAAGTCCTGCTTCAGATGCTCTACTTTTGGCGTCAGTCAAACTTAAAACACCGAGGTTCTCCCCGGCTTCTCCGAGCACCCTAAGTTCGGGGGCCCTAATATTATCGTTGGTCTTAAATTTTTCAATTTTGACCTGCTGATATTTATTTTTACTCTTACTAGGCAACGCTAAAAGATTACTTTATTGACCAATTCTTAGCAAATTATGTAAACTTACGACATATGGAAAAAATACGAACGGATTACAAGGTTTGGGGAGCTCTCGCTTATATAATCTTTTTCTTGCCTCTTTTGGTGGGTGGTGTTGGGAAAGACTCTTTTGTTAGGTTTCATGTTCGTCAGGGATTGGGACTTCTTATCGCCTCGTTTGCGTTGAAGTTCATCACAATTATTCTCATATTACCCCTATTTGTCCTGATAGGATTTTTATCTGCTCTTATTCCGATAGCATTGAATATATTTATCCTAGCGCTTTTGATTATGGGTATCATTAATGCTTCTAAAGGAGAAAAGAAGCTTCTGCCCGTGATAGGTGTGTGGGCTGATAAGCATTTGAAAATTTAACTCCTAGTCTCTACATCTAGATATGTGAAGAGTCCCGTCATCGAACAACGGGGCGTCTTCACACACCGTTGTCCTCAGGGACTCATGGTTAAGAGGGGCTGAGCTTCTTGTCGAGGGTTTCGACCGCTTGTTGGGCAACTTCTGCCGTTTGGAGAAGAAGCGATGCAATGAACGTCGAGTCCGCGACAACAACAAAAGCCCCTTTTCCAACCTTGATGGGGCGTTTCCCCATCCCCTTATCAGACGTGACAATCACCAACCTGCCGTGATCGCCAACTTCGATTGGATAAGTTTCGGCCATCATTCCTCCTTAGTCTTTTTCGCTTGTAATTCACGGTCGAGCTTCTGGACGGCTTTATCGAATTCCCAGCGGTGTGCATAACCGACATGGACACGTAAGACCGTTAGTAGACAGTACCTACACCGCATGTCGAAAGGATAGAGGAAGGGCTCTGCTTTATGGTCTGGCATGTTTACCTTCTTTCGGGAACTCAACTACTAAGACTTAGTAACTGAGTTCCCGAAAGGAAATACATTAAAGTACAGTATCCAAAACCTGCCACATCGTAGATGGATAGTCAATATAAATAACAAAACCCCACGGCCTAAAAAAGGAAGGAAGGTAAAAATATATACATTAACGTGCCTCCAACAATTTCTGTAAGAGGATGTAATATAGATATTTTTGCACCACAACATCTTGCTCTACCTCTAAGCGCAAGGTAGTTAATTAGCGGAAGATTCGCATCAAATTTGGATAGTTCTTCTCCACAAGATTCACAATAACAATGCGAAAATATAAGGAGGTGCCTTCTATTTTTTATACGATATATATAAACGTTAATGCCTCCCATCAGCAATACAAAAAAATACCATCCGAACAAATTTAACATTATAGAATACCCCCCGATTATTATAATGAATGCGATAAGCATCACCCCTGCTAAGTATTTGTTCATGGTTTAAGTATATATCAAGCTAAAGAAGTGAGGCGATTCAAAAAAACAAAAAACCCCATATATTGGGGCATTAGTATCACATGAGGGGGAATAGAATTACATAAAACGAAAGAGAGCCCACAAGCAGCCCCTTCCGCCTCAACTACGTGAATGCAATTGGGGGTCGGGAGCCTCTTGGGGCTCATTGATGCCTTGGATGGCCTCGAGGATGAAATAGGTGGAAACCACCAGCACAGCAAGAATGCCCGTCCCCATCCACAGAATCGGGTCAGGCCTTTCTCCTGTGAATCCGCTGGCAGTCCATCCAGCACACACGAAGACCAGTGTTATCAGATAGCGGACCTTGATAGACAAGGCTTACCTCTTTTCTCGACTATTCAATTACCAAACCTTGGTAGCTCAATAGTCGAGAGAAGCATTAAAAGTACGTGATATGTTTATACCACAAAACAAGCGATAGGTCAATAGAGCGAGTGTCCTATGTTGCTAAAGAAGATGTTTGTTACGGAAAGCAAAACCGGATCCTTGTTTCAAATATTTTTCGAAGATGAGAGCTTTATTTTTGTTTGGGAAAGCACAGTACCACACCAAGACATAGGGTCTCTTGCTCGAAGAATATCTTGCTGAGCCACCATTGTGCTCCAACAATCTTCTTGCAACATCTTCGGTAGTCCCTATGTAATAACTTTTATCCTTTGAACTTTGTAAAATATAAACAAAATACATAATGAAATTATACTGCCCTGCTTCGCATGAAGCTACGCATGGGCTGGCCCTGCTTCGCATGAAGCTACGCAGGACCACTACTTCGCTTGAACTAAAACAACCACTCTATGCAGTGGTTTGATTCATATGGTGCCCGCACTGCGTAGCTTGAACGTAGTGAAAGCGAAGCAGTGGAGATGGCGGGAATCGAACCCGCGTTCGAACTAGTCATGCAAGAACCTACTACAAACTTAGTCCAGTCTGTTTTAGGTGGTGAGCTGAAGACTGAACAAAAAACTCATCACCCGGTCAGATTTGAATGTCCGCAGACTCTTCCTAACCAAAAGGGTCAACGTGAGCTTGGATTATGACACCGCGACTCCCTACCCAAGCAATTGGGAAGCGATGCAGCTCTTAGGCGTATGCCAGAGCTGGTTGACGATTTAAGTTTGCACTTATCTCGTTGGTGAGGCTATTTAGGAGTTCCTCAGCTCCGTTTGCGGTTCGCGCAATCAATAATTCGTCTTGCCGATCATCCCCATTTCAATGAACGCCTGATCTCTTCGTCGACATCGCGTTTTTTGATAATTTCGCGCTTGTCGTGTTTTTTCTTGGATTTAGCGAGTCCAAGAGACACTTTTACCAAGCGACCCTTAATATATGCCTTCAGTGGAACGACTGTCAATCCAGACTCGTTCATCTTGCCAGTCAGATATTTAATCTCTTTTTTGGTCAGAAGAAGCCTCCTTGTGCGTTCGGGGTCGTAGCCTTTTGGAGTGTTATTGGGTTGGTAGGGAGCAATGTCTGCGCCCACCAATTGAACTTGATTATCTATCAATCGTGCATAGCTTCCAGAGAGACTTATCTTGCCAGACTTGGCGGCTTTGGTTTCAAAACCGAGCAATTCGATACCAGCCTCGAACTCTTCAAGGATTTGATAATCAAAATATGCACGCTTATTCTTCGCTAACTCTTTCATCCCCACACCTAATCAGTTTTTAGGCTTTCGACTAAGCGCCTCTTTGTTTGGTTGAATGCATTAGCCCTCAACTTCAAGTTGTGCTCTCGTTTTCTTGCATCGGCTTCAGCCTTGTAAGCTTCAAAATATATTAATTCATATGGCATATATTTTTTAGTATAACTGCTTTTGCCACTATTATGTTCTACTATCCTTCTTTTTAGATTGTTAGTAGGGCCGATGTAAAGTCCGTTACTTTTTTTGCTTCTAAGAATGTATACGTAGAACATAAACTGATTAGGTGTGGGGATTCATCTGTCTTCAGTATACTAATATTTGCCCTATACTATATATAAGAGATGATAAAAACGCTCACAGAAATTATTAGAGGGAGATTGGGAGATTTAGATTTTGACGTAAGAATCTCTGACGACCCAGAAAGAGGGCATCTATCAACGAATGCCGCTTTTGTATTAGCTAAGGCAAATCAATCATCGCCTATGGAAATGGCAGAAGAATTACGAAGCCATCTTCGCAAGCATGCCCCTTCAAATTATTTCAGGAAGATTGAGGTTGTCGAACCCGGTTTTGTAAATGTTTGGTTAACCCCCGAAGCAATAAAAGGAGAGTTTAGAAAAATTGCTAAGGCTCGAGTGTGGGGCAAGGGGGTGAAGAAAAAAGAAACAGTCATAGTTGAATATTCTGCCCCCAACATTGCCAAAGCAATGCACGTTGGACACCTTCGCTCTACTATCATTGGTGACGCTTTGGCCAATGCTTTTGAATTTATGGGTTATGGAGTAGTTCGCTGGAACTATATAGGAGATTGGGGGACTCAGTTCGGGAAATTAATTGTGGCCTACGAACTCTGGGGAGATAAAGAAAAAATTAATAAAAATCCTCTCGGAGAATTAGGCAAGCTTTATGTGAAATTCCACGAAGAAGCGAAAGAACATCCCGAGTTAGAAGAAAGAGCTCAAAAAGAGTTTAAGAAACTAGAAGGAGGCGACAAAACTAATCGTAAGTTGTGGCACTGGTTTAAAAAAATATCTTTAAAAGAGTTCTCGAAGACGTACAACAAGCTTGGTGTTAGGTTTAATACTCAGATTGGAGAATCTTTTTTTGAGAAAGAACTTAAGTCGATTATAGATATGTTAGTGGAGAAGGGTCTGGCTAAAGAGAGTGAGGGGGCGCTGATGATAGACTTAGATGCTTTTGGTCTGCCTCCTGCTATGGCTAGAAAATCGGACGGTGCAACGCTCTATCTAACGCGAGATTTGGCTAATATCCGTTATCGAATTGATGAATATAAGCCATCGCAGATTCTCTACGTTGTAGCCAATGAACAAACGCTACATTTTAGTCAGGTTTTTGCGACGGCTAGCCTCTTGGGGTTTATTGGTGGCAAAGAGCAAGAAGTTAAGCCCGTCCACATTAAATTCGGCTTAGTTTTAGGGGAAGAGGGCAAGAAGTTCTCGAGTCGTGAGGGGAAGGGAGTCAAGCTTGAAGAGATGATAGAGACGTCTATTAAGTTGGCGGATAAGATATTAGAGGATAGAAAAAGTAATTTTAGAAAAGCGGAATTAAAAGAGATATCTCGAGTGATTGGGATAGGAGCTATTAAATATAACGACCTTTCTCAAAACAGAATGTCCGACATCGTCTTTAATTGGGAGAAGATGCTTTCTTTTGAAGGCAACTCGGCTCCCTACCTTCAATATACATATGCAAGACTTAAGGGCATTCTCAAAAAAGCTAAAGGAATTCCTAAGCTTGATGTATCGGCCCTTGAGGAGGGTAGAGATTCTGCGGTGGTGATGAAGTTGGCAGAATTTCCTGAAGTTTTAAGCAGAGTAATCGAAAACTATATGCCCCACTATCTAGCGAATTATCTTTACGAGCTAGCTAAGGAGATTAATTCTTTTTATCAAAGTGAACCCGTGCTTTCTTCGAGCGCTAAGCTTAGAGGCGTACGTCTCAATCTGGTCAAAGAATCTTCAGAAGTACTTAAGGTAGGCTTAAAACTTCTTGGGATAGAAGTGGTGGAAAAAATGTAGCCTTTATGGGCTACATCCATCGTTCGGAATAAATAGAAAAACGAGTTTTCTATTTATCTCCTCGCTCGAATGCATAGGGGTTCGTGGGGATGTTGAGATTGCCTGCTTGCCTCGATCGTCGGAGCGGGTCGGTAGCTTACTATTTGCCGTCAATGTCTATGACAAGCTTATCCTTGAGGAGTTTCTCGCCATTCTTAATAGTAGTTTTTTCCAATTTGCTGAAATGTGCAGATTCTTTGATGTCTTTCCCTTGTGTTTCGATTAATTTCATAAGCGCCTTGTCTTCGGTGTCGTATTTGAGGACTACTTTTTCGCCAACTTTAAGCCCTGCTTTTTTACGAGCGTCTTGAAGTGCGCGCATCAGTTCTCGAAGAGCTCCTTCTGCTATTAACTTTTCTGTTAATTTCTTGTCCGCACTTAGGGCAGTCGTCAAAATGGCAAGCCTGATGTGGAAACCTCTTGTCTTTGGCC
>JAHJZF010000060.1 GCA_018826645.1 Patescibacteria group bacterium
AACATATAAAACGTGAGTCTTTACTCATTAGTTACCGACTTTTATTGAATTATTGAGTTGGTGTAGAGGTAGGTTCTAGCAATTCCCACTCCTCCGAGAATGCGTCAAAACCATCTACAAACCCTTTTAGTTCTTCATCTAGGCCTGTAGTTGATTTTATCTCTTTGTTTGGGGTCTGACCAATGTCTTTGCCTGAGTTTTCTCTGAGAGCTTCTTCCGTAGGTTCATCTAGCGCATTTTCTATATTGGCTTGAGCCTCCACTTCGTTGTTTCCAAGCGTTGTTTGAGGGGACTCTTGCGGAAGGTTAGAGTATGCGACAAACGCTCCAACAAATATTAAAACAATTATTCCTATACTTATTTGCGGTTTCATTAGCTTTCTATAGGCTATCAGGTTTTTATCTTCGATTGAAGACAAACGTTTAAAACTTGTGGATTATAGTGAAAATTCCTGAGCGGGTGAGGAGAATCGAACTCCCGTCTTCTGCTTGGAAGGCAGATATAATAAGCCACTATACGACACCCGCGCGGTGCTAAGTTCAGAACCCCGATATTTATCGGGTGTGTCCCCGGGAGGAATCGAACCTCCATTACGGGATCCGCAATCCCGCGTTCTATCCGTTAAACTACGGGGACAAGTGAGGAGATAAATAAAAAACTCGTTTTTTTATTTATTCCGAACGCCGTTCCCGGCAACAAATGCGAAGCATTTGGAGCTACGGGGACAAAATTTGCCTAAAATGATGTTCCCGCAAGCAAATGTAAAAACATTTGCGCCACGGGGACAAACGAAACTTCGCCACACCACACTTGTGCCGAGCAAGCGAAGCGCGTTGAAGTGCGGTGAGGGAGGGATTCGAACCCTCGCGCCGGCACAAACCGACCTAACGGTTTAGCAAACCGTCCCCTTCAGCCACTTGGGTACCTCACCCTAAACGCCTTAGGCTTCGGGCAATCAACTGCTAGTTGATTTAGCCCTAAACCTATTGGGGATTGTATATAAATAGCGGGAATTTTAAAAGAAAGTGGGGCTCTGTAAAGTCTCAAAATGCTTGTGTCGAGCTTGTCTAAGTGATAACTTGTAGTGACGTATGGCAGAGAAATCAGACAATTTGAAACTAAGACCTCCGGTTGTAGCCGTTGTGGGACATGTTGACCACGGTAAGACGGCTCTTTTGGACTATATTCGAAAAACCGAAGTAGTAGCTGGCGAGGCTGGTGGAATTACTCAATCAATCGGCGCTTATGAGGTTGAGCATGACGGCAAGAAGATAACTTTTATAGACACTCCTGGGCACGAGGCTTTCTCAAAAATGCGCGCACGGGGCGCCTCCGCCGCAGATATCGCTGTTTTGGTTGTATCTGCAGACGAGGGCATCAAACAACAGACTAAAGAAGCCATCCAAATCTTAAAAGTTACAGAGACTCCTTTCGTGGTGGCTATCACAAAAATTGATAAAGAGAACGCGAATGTTGAGAAGGTTAAAAACGATCTTATGAGCGAAGAGATATTCCTCGAAGGTCTGGGGGGCAATATAAGTTGGCAAGGTATTTCGTCTAAATCTGGAGAAGGTGTTACGGAGCTTCTAGATTTGCTCTTACTAATGGGAGAGGTGGCAGAGTTGAAATTCGACCCCAAAAAAGGCGCTCGAGGGTTTGTGGTTGAATCTCAAATGGACCAACAGAGAGGGATGGTCGCCCACCTTATTGTCAAAGATGGCATTCTTAAAAAAGGAGACAATATAAAAACTTTAAGCGCCAGCGGAAAGATTAAGATTCTCGAAGATTTTTTAGGTAAGACCATTAAGGAATTAGAGCCGTCCTCACCCGCTTCGGTAATTGGTTTTGATAATCTACCTGAATCAGGAGATGAATTTGTAACTGGCGACCAAGAGATTGACACCGAAGTAGTAAAAGAAGAAGCAGTACCAGTCGAGCGAGAAAAAATTTTGGGCGAAGAAAGACCGAGAGCAATTTTAAAAGCAGATACAAGAGGGTCTTTAGAGGCGTTAGGGGGCATTCTTAAAGATGAAGTCGAGGTGGTGGAGTCTTCTGTAGGAGATATAGGAGATAGTGATATAAAATTTGCCAAATCGATGAAGGCTCTTATCATCGGATTTCAAGTTAAGGCTAAAAAATCAACCATTAATCTAGCCGAAGTTCATGGTATCGAAATTTTTATTTCAAAAATTATATACGAGCTTTTGGATGCTATTAAGGAGTTTAGAGCAAAAGAAAAACAGGAATTCGCTGGAGGAGAACTAGAGGTGCTTGCGATATTCAACACCACCCCCAACAAGCAGACTGTAGGAGGGAAAGTGTTGAAAGGTTTTATGAGGATAGGAGTCGTGTTTGAGGTAGAACGAGATGGAGAGGTGTTGGGCAAGGGCAGGGTCAAGAGTCTTCAATGTGATAAGGCAGAAGTTAGAGAAGCGGGCCTAGATAAGGAGTGTGGCATGGTGATAGAGGTCTCCATACCTATAGAAAAAGGGGACTTACTTAAAGTTGTCACCTAAAGCTCTTTATTAGGGGGCTACAAATAGCTAATATATTTATATAATGGCTCGGTGGCGAAGTGGCTAACGCGGCGGTCTGCAAAACCGCTATACGTGGGTTCGATTCCCGCCCGGGCCTCAATGAAAGAGAAGACTATATTGTTCGATTTTGACGGTACGGTTGCCGACACGGTTGGACCGATTGTAGAGATATTAAACGAAATAGCGGATGATTTTGGTTTTCCCCAGATAGACGGAGAAATTTTGGAGCGTTTTAGGAATAAAGAGAATAGAGAAGCCCTTAAATATGCTCTTGAAAAGGGTAAAATCCCTAAATATAAAGTGCCTTTAATAATTAAAAGAGTTTGGTCGGAAATTCATAAGAAAATAGCTACTTGGCAACCGATAGATGGGATGAAAGAAGCTTTGCTTTCTTTGAAAAGAGATGGTTACCAATTAGGCATAGTGACCACGGGTTCGAAGAGAAATGTAATCAAATTCCTTGAAGGAAATGAGATGGAGTATTTCGATTTTATTTACGGAGGAAAAAGTCTTTTTGGTAAAGAAAAAATTCTTCAA
>JAHJZF010000061.1 GCA_018826645.1 Patescibacteria group bacterium
CACATTACCGCTAAGCGAGCGACCAAGCGAGCGATGCAGTGAAGCCGAGCGACAGCGAGGCTGAACGGTGCATGCACCACCAACCAAGCCCGCCCCAGCGGGCGGTGCATCAAGAAAGACTATATCGCCAACTCAACCTGAAAAGCTGTGAAAAAGAACGGTTTAGATAACTTGTAGAGAACAAACCAAGGGTCATCCGAAGGTGCGCAACAGTATACGCTTTCCCTGACCGGGCTTGCCTTCGGATTTGCCTGTATTGTCGTCGCTTCGCTCTTTTTCTGCCATAATTTTAACGCCTCTTCTGCCATTTTTCTCTTCTCTGTTCTTCTTTTAAAATATTTTTAATCCGCCGCTAATTCCGCCATTTTCTAATCGCGCGTTATTTCCGCAGATAAGAATCATTTATGTCGATTCCGTGCGAACGACAATACTTATTCAACCCTTTCCTCTTATCAATATCTTTCCATAACGGATTATTCTCGTAAGATCCAACACGAACCAAATCACAATTAGCATGTCCATCATAATCAGCTTCTTTGCTGATATAACGGAAAATGTTTTTAGGCTCATGATTCTCTAAAAATTTTTCAAATTCTTTTTTATTTCCAGATAGAACAAGAATCATTTCTCACCTCTGTGGGCATTAACCAATCGTGCAATGTCTGACAAATGTCTGAAAGATGCCCCATAAATAGGCCCAATAATTTCATGACATTTTTCGTGACATTTTAACTATTTTCGTGACAGTCGTATTTGCGCCACTTTATGCGCCATATTTAATGCTTATGCGCCACTTTCTCGCGCCAATGGTGCGAGTCTCTCCAACCATTGCTGTCGAATAAAAAATGTCCTCGCTCCCATTGTTTATTCTTACTTCTTGATAATTTTCTTTAGCTGGTGAACTGCCTGAGTGTGCTTCTCATCTCCCATTTTTGTCAGATTAGCCAACTTCCATTTAACGGCTGGCATATCTTCGGCACCCTTTATGCCCAACAGGTCCCATTTCGGCGCTCTTTCCTTGAAAGATAGAAGAAATGCGCGCTCATCGTCGGTTATTTTTTTGTTGATTTCCTCGACCAAGGTTTTTCTAACATTCAGCAATTCTTCATACTTCACCTCAAACGACGCCATTCCCGCGAACTCTTTTTCAAAAACCGGTTTCATGTCCTTGAAATTCGGCGATAACAGTTCTGAGATCGGACGATTATGGCTTATAAGATAAACAAGAAACGACTTCCGGACTTGTTCTGTGATGCCTTCATTTTTAAGAAGCAACATGATGTCGAAAATATCCCGGGGATGTTGCCTGTCAAGTGCCGCACATATCTTAGAGCCGTAAAGCTCGGAGAATGCCAGTGTTCTTGTAGTTACGAATTTTTCAAAAACCTCTTCAGCCTTCTTGCAAAGGTCTCTTTCCTCAGGTCCGAATAACGAACCGCGAATAACCAGATTCGGTTCGACTTTAACGATCGCATTTTGTCTTTTAACAAAAAGTTTTGAGACGAAACCTTTTGGCGACTCTGCTTTCTCTTCTATTAGTACGGATGGCATGATCGAAGAAATACGTTTCGATATCGACTTTAGCTGATCGCTGATGGCTTTAATCGTTTCCTCGCGGGAGCTGAGGCGCAAATAAGTCAGATCGATATCAACGGAAAGGCGCGGCATATCACGCACAAAGAAATTGATCGCGGTCCCGCCATGCAAAGCAAAATCGGTATCTTTAGTCATATGCGGGAGGATTGATATTAGAAGTTCAGCTTGTTGATGGAATAAATTTTTGTTCATAATCTCCTATTGTTTTGGAACGACTATTTTATATTTACTGTCATAGTGGCCATTATTACAAAGAGACCTCTTCCCTGCCCCAAAATTAACTTTATCAAGATTCAATTTCTTAACCCACGCGTGATTATGTTTCTCGGCTAAATACATAAATAATCTTTTCGTCTTAACTGAGCCGCATTTTTCTAAGAGCTCCTGAACCATACTTGGGCGAAGCGTCGTAAGGCCCGACATTATCTGATCCAGCTCATCAAAAGATTCACGCATAGGAACGTCATAACACAATTCTAGAGCCGCTCTTTCGGATGAAGATATTTTGATTTCATAATTACCGGAATTATAAGTCGTAAGCCCCAGCCCTGTATCTTTTCCGAAAAGACCGGTCATAACATAACGGACGGCGACCTCCCATTTGTAGCTTTTGAACCATTCGGGAAGCTTCTCGTTCTTAGACCCAAAAAGAACGATCTTTGCTTGCTTTAAGTTCGCCGGAAGATAATGAGCGTTTCCCTGCAACTGAAAAGCCGTTTTCCCCGCAGGATGGACGGACATATTTAACTGTGTCTGCAGTGTATACAGTCCGCCATTCCAGTCGACGTTTTCTCCAGCCCGCTTAAAAGCTCCCTGACCTATCCGTTCTATCCAGCCGCTCTTAACATACGTCCCGGCTAATTGACGATACACACCTTGTCCGTCGAGCCAAGTAGATACAGCAACGGTATTCTTAGGCCAGCTTTTAAGTAAATTGTTTATTATACTTCTATTTTGTCTATCCATAGTAGTCAATTTAGCACAATTTTAAACCATTGTCAAGCATTTTCCGAAAAAAGTAAAAGTTTGGAACACTGCCAATTTGTAAACAAATACTAGTCATTGAAGCACGATTCTAAACCTGCACCAGCAATGCGCATTTCTGCTGTCGCAAAAAGTATATAGTTTTTGCGACACATTTATGTCACATCATGTCACTCAAAAACGCCCTTTTTGACCATCACGGACGCCTGTAGGACACCTCTAAAACCGCCTGTTTACCGTCTCTAGGAACGATTGTTTGCGCCAATCTGACCATAGATACCTAAGATGCCCGTTGAATTGACATTGACATCGATTTTTTTGACCATAATCACTGACAACCCGCGCCTCGCCCGACCCTCACCCGACACCGGCTTCCAAGGACCCATAAAGAAAAATCCCTATATCTACGCCTTCCGGAGTAGCCATAGGGATCGATAAGAACTCTCTTAATCCACGCCTACC
>JAHJZF010000062.1 GCA_018826645.1 Patescibacteria group bacterium
ATGGTAATAAGCCTTTTGGGGCCATCGGGCATTAAGTGTCAGGTGGCCGATTTTAGTCTGTTGATAGACCCTCCCGACAAAAAGAAGGGCAATTTAGTGCTTGAAACAAGGACAGAGCTAAACAAAAAGGACTTCCCAGAAGAAGGCGTAATCTCGGGTGCTGGCGAATATGAGGTGTCGGGAATTAGAATCAAAGGCATTAATCTTAAAGACGAAGGAAGTGAAATCCTTAAAACAGCTTATGCAATTCGTTTCGACGATATTCGTTTAGGGGCTTTGAATGGACTGCAGAAAACTTTAAGCCAAGACGCTTTAGATAAATTAGGGGAGATAGATATCCTATTTATAGATATAGAGTCTTCCGCTTTGGACAAGAAGGAGGTGACGGCTCTTATTAAAAAGATAGAACCAAACATATTAATTGCCATGACGGATAAGGGAGCCAAGCAATTAATTGAAGAATTTGGCCAAAAGACTAACAAGGAAGAAAAGCTGACGATTAAAGCAAAAGATATTAACAAAGAAGAAGGCGTTAAAGTTGTATGGCTGAAGAGCGAATAAAAAACGACAGGGTAAAAGAGGCCCAGATAACAACAGAGCTTAAAGAAGCTTATCTCGATTATGCGATGTCGGTTATTGTCGGGCGAGCCTTGCCCGATGCCAGAGACGGTCTCAAGCCAGTTCATAGAAGGATTCTTTGGGCTATGTGGAGCGCCGGCGCCACATATTCAGCGAAGCATAGAAAATCAGCCAACGTCGTCGGGGATGTGATGGGTCGCTATCATCCTCACGGAGACACTGCCATCTACGATACGATAGTTCGAATGGCTCAATGGTTCTCATTGCGCTATCCGCTTATAGACGGACAAGGGAATTTTGGCTCTCTCGACGGTGATCCAGCCGCCGCTCATAGGTATACAGAATGTAGATTGTCCAAAGTGGCGGAGCCGATGCTTTTAGATATAGAAAAAGACACGGTAGATTTTGTTCCCAACTATGACGGCACTCGAAAAGAACCTTTGGTTCTGCCTTCCAAGTATCCCAACCTTCTAGTCAACGGCTCTGATGGAATTGCGGTTGGTATGGCGACCAAAATACCTCCGCACAATTTGAGCGAAGTTATCGACGCCACCAAAGCGCTTATAGATAACCCCAAGGCCACCTCAGAAGATTTGATGGAATTTGTGAAGGGCCCTGATTTTCCAACAGGAGGCGTTATCTATGATCGCAAGGGGATTAACGACGCCTATGCCTCTGGCAGGGGCGCCATAACCGTAAGGGCGAAGACGGAAGTTGACGAGAAAAAAATCGTTGTTCAGGAGATTCCATATCAGGTTAACAAGTCGGAGCTTCTGATTAAGATGGCAGAGCTGGTTCGAGATAAAAGAATAGAGGGCATCAAAGATATACGAGACGAATCTGATAGAGAAGATGCCGTTCGGATAGTGATAGACCTAAAGCAAAGCTCTGTTCCACAAAAGATAATGAATCAGCTTTGGAAACACACAGATCTTCAGAAGGACTATCATCTTAATATGGTGGCGCTTGCTGACGGGCTAAAGCCCGAGACGATGTCTATAAGAGACGCCCTTGTTAATTTTATTGACCACCGAGGGAAAGTTGTCACCCGAAGGATTCAATACGATTTAGAAAAAGCGAAAGAGAGAGCGCATATATTAGAAGGGCTCTTCAAGGCGCTTAGCAATATAGACGAGGTAATCGCGACCATTAAAAAGTCTGCCGATAAAGAGAAGGCAAAGACCAACCTAGTCAGTAAGTTTAAATTGACCGAAATTCAAGCAACCGCAATCCTTGAGATGCGTTTGCAGACATTAGCTGCTCTTGAGAGACAAAAGATAGAAGAAGAGCTTAAAGAGAAGAGGGCAATCATAAAAGAATTAACAGAACTTCTGAAAAGTCCGAAGAAGATAATGGGCGTTGTGAAGAAAGAGCTCGATCAGGTTAAAAACGATTTTGGAGATGAACGTAGAACAAAAGTCGTCTCAGGCAAATTAAAAGAATTCGCCACAGAAGACTTAATTCCGAAAGAAGAGACCGTTATTACGATGTCGGGAGATGGATATATCAAACGCATCTTGCCAAATACGTTTAGAAGTCAGAAAAGGGGTGGGAAAGGGTTGATAGGTAGCGCTGTCGGGGAGGAAGACATCTTAACGTATCTTCTAAGTGCTAATACCCACGACGACATTCTCTTCTTTACAGAAGCCGGTAGAGCTTTTCAAACGAAAGTATATGAAATTCCTCAAGGAACACGCATTAGCAAAGGCAGAGCTATTCACAATTTTCTTGAGATTCCGGCTGGCGAAAAGATTAGCGCTATTATCGCCTATTCAGAGAGCGACGTAGATAAAGAAAGACACTTAGTGATGGCGACTTCGGGAGGCGTGGTTAAGAAAACTGCTCTAGCGAACTTCTCAAATGTTAGAAAGAGCGGGATTATCGCCATTAACCTAAGAAAAGATGACCAATTAAAATGGGCAGAACTGGCCAGCAAAGAAGACGAGATAATAATGGCTACCCACGATGGCAGGTCTATTCGTTTTAAAGAATCTGACGTGAGGGCGATGGGTAGAACCGCCGCCGGCGTTAAGGGCATTACTCTTAAGAAGGATGACGTGGTCAACTCATTCGCCATAATTAAACCTAATGTTGAGGCCAACTTCCTTATAGTCATGGAGAATGGATATGCTAAACAGACATCTCTTAAAGAATATAAGGTTCAAAATCGTGGCGGTTCAGGAATCATTACGGCTAAAGTTACCCAAAAGACAGGTCCAGTAGTCTCCACACATGTTATAATCGATGGAGAAGAGCTTCTGGCCATTTCAAAGAAGGGTCAGGTTCTTAAAACAAAGATTAAAGACATCCGAAGAATTGGCCGAGCTACCCAAGGGGTCAAGATTATGACCCTTAAATCGGGGGACAAACTAGCTGGGTCAGCGGTGCTCTAGGCATCTATGCAGCTTCAATTCACAAATAAACAAATTATATTTCTTGCCATAGCGGGAGTTTTGACTCTTGCCGTTCTTCTCATCTTTTTTGGAGGTAGGCGCACTTCGAATGTGGCAGAAACAGAAATTGAAATTTGGGGCGTAGACGAAGAGGCAGTTTGGGCAAGTACTATTATAAATTTTAAACAAACATATCCTACGGTTCGGGTTACATATAAAAAATTAAATAGAGCTACGTACGAAGAAGATTTGCTTAACGAACTAGCTGCCGGCCGGGGACCAGATATCTTTATGTTTGATAATAACTGGCTCCTTCAACACAAAGATAAAATAGTTCCTGTGCCAGAAAACAAGATGGGACTAGATACGCTCAAGCTTCTTTTCCCGCAGGCTGTGGAGCAGGACCTTGTCTTCGAGGGCAGAATCTACGCACTACCTTTATATATAGATACCCTTTTCATGGTCTACAATCGAGATTCTTTTGATCAGGCGGGCATCGTGTTGCCTCCTGAGACTTGGGCGGAGCTGGACGAAGACATTAAGAATTTAAGAGAGCTTAATGAAGGAGAATTAACGCGACCAGCATTTGCTATCGGGGGTTCGTCAGCGAATATTAGCAATGCCCCAGATATTCTTAATCTTCTTTTGATACAGATGGGTGTGCCAATAGTAATAGCAGATGAATCGGATTTATATGTTCAACTTTATGGAAACGAAGGCTACGAAGGGAATGAAGTCCTTGATATGTATACGAGACATGCGGATCCCACATCAGAAACATACACATGGAACGATAGTTTTAGGAGGGACATAGACTCATTCGCCAAAGGAGATGTGGCCGGCGTGTTTATCTACTCTCCTCAACTTAAAGAGATTCAGTCAAAAAACTCCCTTCTCGATATAACTATTGGTCCTATGCCTCAATTTAATTCCAAGCAGGCAATTAATTATCCGGATTATTATGGATTAGCAGTCTCGAACAAATTGGCGGGCTTGGATAGATATCCCGAAGCCAAAGTAGCTTGGGATTTTGTAATTTTCGCGACAACAGACAAAGACAGCGCCGAATATTACGTGCAAGTGAATGATCTCCCTCCAGCACTTAGATTTTTAATAGATAAATATAAAGATACTCCAGGCAGGCAAGGGATTTTAGCAAGGCAGGCGCTCACTGCTCGTAGCTGGCTCCAACCCAGCCCAAATATGCTTAAAGAATTCTTTAACGAAGCAATCGAAGTAGTAACAAGGGGCTCTCTAGACAGCGATCAAGCAATAGAGAGACTAGAGGCTCAAATAACAAACCTTCTCGACTAAAGACAATGTTTCCATTAATCCAAATAGCAATTGCCCAAGGACTACCATCTAGGTTAGTTCCTGAATGTGACCCGACCGGCATTTCTACTAGTACGCCTGCCTGTAACGAATGTTTCTTAGCTCAAATGGGGGTCAATATTGTAGCGACCCTTATCTACGTTGCTTTTGTCATAGTCATTTTCATGGCGATTTCGGGGGGCTTTAGAATGTTCTTTTCTGGAGGTAATCCGGAAGGAGTTACGACCGCTAGAAAGCATATAACAGCAGCTCTTATAGGCTTGGTTATAGTTTTGCTCTCTTGGACAGGGCTCAATATCTTTATAACTACGTTTACAAACCTCAACGACAATGACGGCAAGTGGTATGCTCTTGAAGAGCTTGAGTGCCAACCGACCGCAGATCTTTGCAATGCACAATGTAATGAAAGATATGACACAGAAGCAGAAAAAGCAGAATGTAGGTCCGGATGTCCAACTGCAAGATAAAGGTTGTTGTATAATATAAATAGAGTGAGAAATATTTATTATAAATTTATTGCCTTAGCACCGATTATTTATTTGGGCATCCGTAGCGTCTCGGCTCAGGAATGTCCAGACGGAGTACTGTGTGTCCCCCCAATACTTAGAGCAACGTCTACAGACGCCCTCATAAGTAGCGCCGTTACCTTTTTAACTGCTTTGGCGGGTTCGATATTGGTTATCGTAGTGTTGGTTGGAGCTTTTATCATTATGACGTCTGCCGGCAACCCGGAAAAAATCAAAAAAGGAAGGCAGGCTATAACGTGGGGACTTATTGGTTTTGCGGTTATTCTAGTGGCCGGTGGATTGGGTAGCATTGTGGCTGGCATTTTAGGAGGAACGGTTGATGATGTTGGGGGGCCGAATTCATCTGTAAACACCCCAGAGGGCGTGATAGGTGTTGTCGACAATATTGCCTACTGGATGTTCAACATTCTGATGGCGCTAGGTACGGTCTTTGTTCTGTTTGCAGCTTTTCTATACATGATATCTAGGGGTGACCCAGAGAAAATACAAACAGCCAAACGTGCTTTGATTTACGCTATTGTGGCTTTGGTAATCGGAGTCTTGTCGGGAGGCGTTGACGCCCTTGTAAAAGATGCACTTAAGACTCGCACGCCGACGCAAGAACACAATAGGTGCGTCAAGCTATGTGTTGTGAATGGCCCCTTCTTAGAATGTGACGAGGCGGGTGTTGTTGATATAACGGAATGTTGTGAGACGATAGTGTGTAGTCTATAATCCACAATATATGGATAGATATTGTATAATGATTTTAAAAGGTCGAGACAACTCACTAACAAATGAAAAAATTCACTCTTAAAACATATACTTGGCTGATGGGCGTCTTGCCTGCTCCTGTGCTTGCTGCTTCGACTACTCAGAGGGTCCCAACTGACGGCCCGAAAAATCTCAATCAATTCATTGGGATTATTGAGAACGTCGCCAAAGTACTGTACAACGTTCTAATTGCTCTGGGCGTGGTCTTCATCTTGTATGCCGCTTTCCTTTATATGATTTCTCAAGGAGATGAAACCAGATTAGCAACGGCTAAAAGAGTCTTAATTTACGCCATTGTGGCCTTGGTAATTGGAGTTTTGGCGGGAGGCGTTCATTCTCTCGTTAAAGACGCCGTTCTTTCGCCATAAGATAAGGACGTTAATATCTCGTCAGTTAGTTCGAGGTAATAAATTAAGTAATCAAAAACCCCGCCGAAAGGCGGGGTTTTGTGTATTAAAATAGATTTTCGAAAATAGTTTTTAAAAAGTGTGCGAACCCGGAGCACCCACGTATGGTTAGTAGGTAGGTGCTCCGAGCCGCATGATGGGGGCTACCCCGCGGGTACGACCGCGAAGTAGATGATTCGGTTGCACCCCACTCCACTTCCCATCAAGTGGAAGGAGTGTGTCGAGGGAATGTCGATGCGGTGAGGCATTTCGGACACGGCCACCTCATTTGGCGACGGTGTTCGAGACGACTCGACTCGGATGACGCCTGACTGGCAGTCGGGGGCGTCAATCCAATACTCGACGTTCTCGACCCACGCCAACCGCTGGTACGCTGACTCAGAACGAGTCACCGGAACGACTTTGTAGTCGATCAGGTTGTATCCAGCTGGCACCCGATGGGGTGCCGGAGGTGGTGCTGGTGCATCGCGGTACTGGACCTCAACGGTCCCCCGCGTGTACTCAGCCACTACGACCGTGGCTTGGTGGAGCGGCGCATCCTCATTCACAACCGCCGAAGCGATTGAGGCCACGATGGCCACGAGGAGTGCTACCCACCAGACCCTCTTGCGAGCTTTTCCAGCCGGAGAGGCCAGAGCACCCCACACGAGGAGTATAGCCACCACCATCCAAGCCCCCAATACACCTATTTCTCCACCGATGGGGACGTAGATGAAGAGGATCTCGAGTCCGATGAAGGCGATGGTGATACCAAAGACCTTCCACAGGAATCGATCTCGGATGGCGATGTCTGCCTCATCGAGTCCGATAGCCCTGAGACTAGCGGAACCGACCAGCAGGCGAAGGAGAGAAATCCGGACGTGTCCCGGCCTCTCCCTCCAACCGGCGAATAGTGCGAAGAGAAGCATCAGAATCAGGATGAACCCGATGCTCCCAACGACGAACCCCCAGCTGTTCTGCTCATTGCGTGAACGGATGACCACCGCGATAAGCATCGCGGCAACCACGCCGATCCAGACCCGGAACCAGCGGTCGACCACCTCTTCGAGGTTGAGGAGGCGGTTTTGGATAGCTCTAGGGTTGAGTCCGACGGCTCTCAGGAGACGTTGGATGCTGCGAATCATGTCGTTGGTCATCTTGCGCTCCTTTCGATTGCGTCGGCTGCCCTGTTGATCCAGTCCGCGAGCTGGTGAGCTCGCGAGTGGTCCCGGATGCGCGTGACGCGCTTCCAGAACTGGTCGGGCTCTGCCCAGACGAGTCGGTCGAGAATCCGAACGGCTTTTCGGGTCCAATCATTGTCTTCTGGC
Source organism: Patescibacteria group bacterium (assembly GCA_018826645.1). Classification (GTDB taxonomy): domain Bacteria; phylum Patescibacteriota; class Minisyncoccia; order UBA6257; family Colwellbacteraceae; genus 1-14-0-10-42-22. Next base: position 7,299 of record JAHJZF010000062.1, read on the forward strand.
TTCGGAAGCAAGAGGGCAATAACTTCCTCTAGTTCATCTGCATTGATGCCGTGCATATTGTGCAAGGCTTCTTCACGACGCTCTTCGAGACGTTCGAAGCTACCGGGGCGTCCTTCGTCGAGGATGTCCACAATCGTGTCGATTTTAAGCGCATCGCGCTCATCAAACACGACTTCCATGATCTTGCCGAGGCCGATTCTGAGTGCATCATCCCCGACGGCTGAGGTGATAGCACCCCTGATGGCCCTGAGAGAGACATCAACGATGCTGTCTGGAGTAATGGTCATGTCTAAACCCTCCTTATGGATTGTCAACGGCGCATTCCTTTTGTGCACCTAACTAAATATATGTATACCACAATCACACCATAATGTCAATATATAAGCCCCTATAAAGAACATGAGCCCGTAACTGGCTGTTACGGGCTCATTTGGCTTGTTTATTTGGCTCTAGGAGTCCTCTCCGAGCTTCTCGCGCGCTCTTGCGATTCTCTCGTCAAGACCCTTTGAGGTGTTTTGGAAGGTTCTCTCGCGTTGGAGTCGTTTGAGCTCTTTCTCCTTCTCCTGCAAGACGGCCTCTTGTTCCTCGTCGAAGTCCATGTGAGTGATTTCGAGGAGGAAATCAGTCATCTTGTCGAAGGGTCCTCTCATTTTCTCGCGGAGTTCACCAGCCTCGACACTCATTGGCTCGAAAGCAACTTCGCGAGGTTTGGTCCGCAACTTGAGTTTTTGTTCCAGACGTTTGGCTTGTTCGCGAATCAGTTGTTCGGGAATGACGGCGTCGTCTCCAACCGCTTCACGAACTGCCGTATGAATTTCGGAGAAGAGCTCGTTGAAAACGTCTTCGCCGATTCCAAGCCCCTCGCGGGAGATGTCGCCTTCGTTCACGAAGAAACGTCCACGTTCGGCGCGTAGCTTGAGCCACATTTCGAACTCACGCTCATCTGAGAAGAGAACGTTCGCCATGAAGTCTGGTACATCGTTGAACATCTTCTCCAAGAGGACGATAGCGACTTTGCTGTCGATCCTGTGGTGGAGGAGCATCTCGAAAGCGCCCCTGAAAGCCGCTAGCAGACTTTCTACGAGAAGCCGTTGCTGTTCACTGGCGAGCTTGATTCCGCGGGCCTCGGCTTTGAGTCGAATGGTGGCAGCAGAATTTTCTGCCCAACCACGAACCCAAGGATCAGCGAGACTGACCGCGACACCCCAGCCAGCTCCACTCTCGAAGAAAGACGAGACGCCCTCCATCAATTTATCTAGAAATTTGGGCATAACCGCATTTCCTTTCAGTAGTTTTCAGTTCTCAAGGATACTGGTGGGCGAGGGGGGATTCGAACCCCCACGAGATTGCTCTCACTAGGTCCTAAACCTAGCGCGTATACCAAGTTTCGCCACCCGCCCTTCGACATGGTTCGACAAGCTCACCACAAGAGCTCAGGGTAAACCCCTTGGTGAACAAAGTTACATTATTAAAAGAACCCGATTATTACAACACTATTCACGTCTTTTGCCGTGAAATGCTTTGTGGACTTCCCTAAGCTCTTTGTTTGTAACGTGAGTATATATTTGAGTGGTTGAAATATTGCTGTGTCCAAGAAGTTCTTGAACACTTCGAATATCTGCGCCATTCATCAGGAGGTCTGTGGCAAATTGATGACGAAGCTGGTGGGGGGTAACCTTCTCAGAGATACCGGCCTCGCGAGAATATTTACTTACTAGTCGTTGAACTGTGCGAGGAATAATCGGCCCTAGTACTTTTGGGTTTTTACCGTGTGAAATACTGACGAAAAGCGTACCTTCGGCATCCTGTCGTTTATCAAGATACTTTTTAATTGCTTCACGAGCTCTGTCAGACAAGAAGACCACTCTCAATTTCTCGCCCTTACCTCGTATGGTCAGCTCACCTCGGTTTAAGCTAAGAAACCTATCGAGTGAGCAGAGTTCAGAGACACGCAATCCGGTTGAGAAAAGAGTTTCAAGGATAGCCCTGTCTCGAAGAGCTTTTAGCTCACTCCCTTTAGGGGCTGTCAGAAGGCGTTCGACATCTGCATACTCCACTATTTTTATCTGTCTTGTCGGCACTTTAGGCAATTCGATTCGATCGGGAGAAACCGTCGTATATTTTTGTCTAAGCAGATATTTCAATAGATTTCTAAGAACAATAACGTGATACGCTTGAGTGCGCTTCTTAAGTCTGACAGAGGGACTAGCTAAATAGACTCGAAAATCATGGATTTTTTTCTCCGTAATATCATCTATATTCTTAATATTCGCTTGTTCAACAAAACGTTTTAAGCATCTCTCATAATTGTTTCTCGTCGCCGGAGAACGATTTTTCTCTACGTCTAGATAATCGAGATAATCTTTAATAATTCCTTGGATTTCGATCATTTAGCCAAATTATACGTCAAAATATATCTGTCGCAAAACATACAATATGCAACATATTATTTAAGACACAAACGTCGCACGATTGCATATTATCTAGCAACAATAATAATTGTCGTTAAATAATCCATCTTTACAAAAATCATCATCTCGGCTATTATCCTGATACTCGAGATGCTTACTCAGAGAAAAAAGAAAAACGTCATTAAGGAGCACCAGCTTCACGAGACGGACACTGGTTCGCCAGAAATTCAAATCGCCCTTACCACAAGGCGTATTGATGAACTGGCGTCTCATTTAAAAAAACACCCAAAGGATAAACACTCGCGTAGAGGTCTTTTGGGCATGGTGAACAGGAGAAGAAAGCTTCTCAAATATTTTTCAGAGAAATCTCCTTCAAACTATAAAAAACTGATTAAGAAACTCGGGCTTAAAAAATAAGTCCAAATTTATGATAATTCCAAACCAAGAACAAAGAGTCGGTGTTTTTATCGATATCCAGAACCTCTATCACAGCGCCAAAAATCTTTATGGGAGTAGGGTCAATTTTGGAGAGCTTCTAAAGCGCCTTACTAACGACAGGCGTTTAGTAAGAGCTTTGGCATATATTGTGAGGAGCGATCCTTCGACGGGAGAAGAGGCGTTTTTCTCGTCTCTCGAGAAAAGCGGTATCGAGCTTAGGAGTAAGGATATTCAAATCTTTTCAAGCGGAGCTAAGAAAGCGGACTGGGATGTTGGTATCGCAGTAGACGCCATTCGAATGGCAAACCAGTTCGACATCGTTATCTTAGTTTCGGGAGATGGGGATTTTGTGCCGATGGTCAAATATCTCCAGTGGGGGCTTGGCAAAGGAGTGGAAGTCGCAGCTTTTGGCAAGACTACTAATGCTGGCCTTAGAGAGACGGCCGATACGTTTATAGACTTAGATGCAATGCCGAAAATAATCTTTAAAGCACCGGGAAGTAAAACTAATAAAAAATAATGGATTTAAATAGAAAGAAATTTACAAGGGAAGTAGCCGGCAAAGACCTCACCCTAGAGGTCTCTAATTTAGCTGGACAAACGAACGGTTCAGTAATAGGGACATATGGCGAGACCACCGTTCTGGTTACGGCCGTTATGGACAATCAGGATAAAGATTTAGACTATTTACCCCTAGCTGTTGATTATGAAGAGAAGTTTTATGCCGTTGGCAAAATTTTAGGAAGCAGGTTTATGAGACGAGAGGGGCGCCCAACAGAAGAAGCCGTTTTATCCGGTCGTTTGGTTGATAGAGTTATCAGACCCCTCTTTGATAATCGCATCAGGCGTGGGATTCAAGTTGTGATTACGGTTCTTTCCTACGATGGAGAGAACGACCCAGACCTCGTTGCCTTAATGACCGCTTCAGCAGCGCTATCGATATCTGACATTCCATGGGACGGTCCCGTAGCAGGTTTAAGAGTGGCTAAGGTGGGCAATGAATTTGTTGTAAATCCTGTTAATAGCCAAATTGAAATGAAGGAGGGTCAATTCGATGCCTTTATTGCGGGTACAGAGGATAAGATCAACATGATCGAACTGGGGGGCAGTGAAGCTAGCGAAGCAGATGTACTCCAAGCATGTGAAATAGCTATTAAACACTTCAAAGACCTTACCGATTTCCAAAAAGAATTAGTTTCTGAAGTGGGTAAAGAGAAAATAGAGGTAGAGCTAGATACTCCGTCAGATAAATTTGCCCAAACAGCCATAGATTTCTTAAAAGATAAATTGGATGAGGCAATTTACGTAGACGACAAGAAACAAATGGCAGAAAACCTAGCTCAACTTAAGATTGTCCTAAAAGAACACCTTAAGAATGCAGGTTTTGAAGAGGACGAACTGCGTTATGTCGAATATATAATGGAAAGTGAGACGGATAAGGCAGTTCACAGAAACGCCTTAGAGAACGATAGACGACCAGACGGTAGAGCATTCGATGAGGTTAGGTCTCTCTATTCTGAGATTTCACTTTTTCCAAGATTGCACGGTTCAGGAGTTTTTGCCAGAGGCGATACGCAAGCTTTGGCGATAACTACGCTCGGTTCACCGGGTTCAGATCAGTTGATGGACACAATAGAATTCTCGGGGAAGCTTAGGTTTATGCTTCATTATAATTTTCCTCCATTCTCAGTTGGAGAGGCAAGGTCTTTCCGAGGTCCAGGTAGAAGAGATATTGGACATGGCGCCCTAGCCAAGAAAGCTTTAGAGCCCCTAATCCCGCCTAAAGAGCAATTCCCTTATACAATCAGGGTGGTCTCGGAGATACTTTCTTCAAACGGTTCCTCATCTATGGCGACCGTTTCGGCCGCTAGTATGAGTATGATGGATGCCGGAGTTCCGCTTAAAGAACCAGCTGCAGGTATCGCCATGGGTTTAATTTTGGGCAAAGACGGACAGTATAAAATTTTAACAGACATCCAGGGTCCAGAAGACCATTATGGAGATATGGACTTTAAGGTGGCTGGTACAAAAAATGGCATTAACGCAGTCCAGCTAGACGTAAAAATCAATGGTTTAACCATCGAGATAATTAGAGAGACTCTTGAGCGAGCTCGAGGAGCAAGATTGCAAATACTCGACTTCACAGCAGGAGTTATAGCCAAGCCGAAAGAAGACCTATCTCCTCATGCTCCTCGCATTCTTACAATATCTATTGACCCGAGCAGGATAGGAGAACTTATAGGTCCTGGAGGGAAGGTGATTAATGGCATGATCGAAGAGACGGGCGTGGATTCTATAGACATAGACGACGACGGAACTGTCTTTATCACTTCCGAAGATGCAGCTAAAGGCGAAGAAGCCTTGGCTCAAGTCAAAGCTATGATGAGAGAATTTACAGTTGGCGAAATAGTAGAGGGAACAGTAGCCAAGATTCTAGAATTCGGAGCGATAGTAGAGTTCCCTGGAGGAAAATCGGGCATGATACATGTATCGGAGCTTAAAGAGGGTTTTGTTAAGAAGGTTGAAGAGGTCGTCAAGGTTGGCGACAAAGTTAGAGTAAAAATAATTGGTATGGAGAATGGGCGCACAGCTCTTTCCATAAAACAGCTCGGGAGCTCTTAATTCAGGGGGGTCATTATCCACACTATTAAATAGGTACGTATGGGTATGTGGTAAAATACCTTGTATGAATGAAGCTACAGGCCAGTTCGGAGCTGGGGGTTCTGCTCCTGATAATCAAGGCCAAGAGAAGGTGAATCCCATGTCGCCAAACTTTATGGATTCTGCGGGTGGACCCGAACAGTCTCCGCCACCGATAATGCCTAGCAACCCGCCTATGGGAGGGCTTCCTGCGTCACCACCACCTCCTCCTCCAGCACCACCACAAATGGGGGCATCACCCTCTCCAGTCATGGGTGGTCCATCGCCAGTTTCTCCTCCTCCTCCTCCGAAGGAAGTAGATATTCGAACCATGGCAAGCGATCAAGAGTCTCTTGTATCTAGTGGAGGTTTGGGGACTACGGCCACTACCGTTAAGCCACCAACACCCCTTGATCAACCAGTTAAGAAAATAGACTCCGCAGGAGCACCCGCTAAATCAGCATCGGGCAACAAGAAGGCCCTACTAATTGGATTGGGCATAATCATCTTTTTAGGTGCCGCCGCGGCTGTAGCTAACTTTTGGGTATTACCCATCTTTTTGAATGGAACAGATGTTGTGGAGCCTGAAGCTGTGGCTCCTGAAGAGGTGGTAGAATTGCCTCAACCCACTCCTACGATTCAATCTTTCGTTCACAAAAGCTTCTTAAAGGGACCAACCGATGTAGAGGTTGAGTTGATGGCGAGCGAGGTTAGTTTAGTAGCTATAAAAGAAGCTCTAACCTCTATTGCCGCTGAGGCTATTGCTTCCGAGGACACATTGACCGAGTTTTCTGTTACTACGGGCGACGAAGGTAGGCCTGTAATTGCTGAAGACTTCATTAGAGCTTTGTTGCCCGACGTAACTCCAGAAATTTCAATAGAAGAAGATTTCACAGGATTTCTTTATAACGATGGGGAAAATGTTTGGCCAGGGTACGTGTTTTCCTTTAGAGCTGATGCCGAAGACAAAGATCTATTAAAGGGCATCTTAAGCGAAGACATCGAAGCTTCTAGCGCTCTTTCAAACCTCTTTTTGGATGACCCTGGTGCGGCCTTCTCAGACATCTTCAAAGATGGAAGCAAGGAAGGCGAGTTAACGAGTGCGCGTTATTTGGCTTACGAGAATGGGGGCTCTATCAACTATGGCTGGAAGGGAGATAAGTTCGTCATAAGCACTTCTTATACTGGCTTCAAGGCAGTATCGAATATGATTGGAGATTCAGAAGCACCAGAAGCACCAGAAGTGCCTGCAGTAGAAGAGGCAACTCCTTAATAAAGACTTGCTTTTTACTAATTTTTCTATTAGTCTTGACTTTACTACTAAAAACCCGCTGTTAAGCGGGTTTTTAAAAAGAAAAATAACATGGATTTAAAAGCAATCGTTCAAGCAATAGATCAAATTGCAGAAGAAAAGGGTATTGACCCCAAAAACGTCATAGGTGCCATAGAAAGTTCTTTGGCCGCCGCTTACAGGCGCGAATATCTAGACAAGGGAGCTAATGTTAAGGCAGAGCTAAACCAAAAAAGTGGCGAGGTTAAATTTTTTAGAATCAAAGAGGTTGTGGACGAGACAACTGTTCGAATAGAAGAAGAGGAGGAAATAGAGGGGCAAGAAGAAGTGGTTGAAGACGGCGACGAAGAAAGACTTCCTCGTTACAATTCAGAGCGTCACATTTTAATAGAAGAAGCTAAGAAAGAAAAAGCGGACGTCGAATTGGGAGAAGAGATATCGACGCTTTTGCCTCCACAGATGGAGTTTGGTCGTATCGCAGCCCAGAATGCAAAACAGGTTATCTTACAGAATTTACGAGAATCAGAAAGAGAGTCCATATCAGAAGAATTCAAAGATAAGGAGGGCAGAATCATTAGTGGGGTGGTTCAGCGTTTTGAGCGTGGGAATGTTTTTATTGACCTCGGCAGGACTACTGGGATTATGTTTGCTAATGAATCTATCCCGGGGGAACATTATCGTGTTGGAGAAAGATTGCGCTTTTATATTTTAGCCGTACAAAGAGAGGTTAAGGGCCCTGGTACGGGCATAGTTTTGTCTAGGTCGCACCCAAATTTTGTAAGCGAATTGTTTGCTATGGAAATTCCTGAGATTGCCGACGGAGTTGTTCAGATTAAAGCCGTCGTTCGAGAACCTGGATCAAGAACAAAGATTGCAGTTAGCTCAACCCTTGAGGAGATAGACCCAGTCGGTAGCTGTGTAGGCCAAAGAGGTACGCGCATTATGGCTATCTCCAACGAACTCGGTCAGGAGAAAATAGATGTAATAGAATGGAATGACGACCCAGAAGAATTAATAGCTAACGCCTTGAGCCCTGCCAAAGTTAGATTGGTAGAGATTCAAGACAACAAAGAAGCAAAAGTTCTGGTGGCAGAAGATCAATTAAGCTTAGCTATTGGTAGGGGCGGGCAAAACGTTCGTTTAGCTGCCAAGCTGACAAATCTAAAAATAGATGTAAGAAGCCAAACTCGTCCAGATGAAGAACTAGAGGACGGCATAGCAGATGGAGAAGAAGGGGTTCTGCCAGAGGGCGAAGAAGAAACAGAAGAGAAGGCTAAAGCCACCGATGGTGGCTCGCCCAAGGAAGAAGTAAAAAAAGAACCAAAATCAAAAAAGGAAGTCTCCGCCAAAGGCGGATCCGCCTCCGGCGGAGATAAAGAAACTTCTGCGAGCGAAATAAAGCAGAAGGATGAAGTCGAAGAAAACAAAACAGCATAATAATAAACAATGTCTCCTTTAACTTTTTCTATTGGTGCAGGGTTGGTGGCTATAGCTTATGCGCTATACCTAACGTATAAGATAAATCGTTATCCAGCTGGTGACGAAAAGATGCAAGAGATTGCCCTCGCTATCCAAGAGGGAGCCAAGGCCTATCTCAATCGACAGTATCGAACCATAGGCATGGTGACCGTTGTGGTGGCAGGTTTGATGGGATATTTTATCGGCTTTGTCGCCATGGCGGGGTTCATTATCGGAGCTTTTGCCTCTGGTCTTGCTGGATATATCGGGATGAACGTGGCTGTGCGCGCCAACGTCCGTACTGCAGAAGCAGCTAAGAGTGGTATTCGCAAAGCATTTACCGTTGCTTTCGAAGGAGGCTCTGTAACCGGGCTTTTGGTAGTGGGGCTTGCCCTTGTATCAGTGGCCGGCTTTTATGCGGTTACAAAAGATATAAATGCGCTTATTGGTCTTGGTTTTGGAGGGAGCTTGATATCCGTTTTTGCTAGATTGGGCGGAGGCATCTTTACTAAGGGAGCAGATGTGGGGGCAGACCTCGTGGGCAAGGTGGAGGCTGGCATTCCAGAAGACGATCCGCGCAACCCAGCCGTTATCGCTGACAACGTAGGAGACAACGTTGGGGACGATGCCGGTATGGCCGCAGACCTTTTTGAAACATATGCAGTATCTGCGATTGCAGCGATGATATTAGGACACCTCACCTTCCCAAATTCAGAAGAAGCTATTTTTCTACCCCTCATGATTGGCGGTGTCGCTATCTTCGCTTCGATTCTAGGAACATTCTTCGTAAAGCTTAGTAAGAAGAAAAACCCTTCTATTATGGGAGCTCTCTATAAAGGGCTGGTTGGCTCAAGCATCTTTTCTTTAGTTGGCTTCGGCTGGCTTATAAATAAATACGGAGATGCTTTTGGCAATGAACTAAGCGGTGGAAGGATTTTCTCATCCCTCATCGTTGGGATATTGGTGACCATGTTTATCGTTGTGATTACCGAGTACTACACATCTACTAAATTTAGACCAGTAAGGTCTATCTCGAAGGCATCTGAGACTGGACACGGCACAAATGTTATTACTGGTCTTTCTGTAGGCATGGAAGCAACTGCTTTGCCAGTGCTTGTGATAGTGGCAGGAATACTTTCGACCTATTTCTTGGGTGGGATTTACGGGATTGCCTTAGCTGTGATGAGCATGCTCTCAATGACCGGAATTATTGTAGCTATCGACGCCTATGGACCCATCACAGACAATGCAGGAGGTATCGCCGAGATGGCTAACTTGCCCGAGTCGGTTCGCAATGTTACTGACCCCCTAGACGCAGTAGGTAACACGACCAAGGCCGTTACTAAGGGATACGCCATTGGTTCAGCGGGTCTGGCAGCCGTTGTTTTATTTGCCTCTTATGTTCAGGAGCTTCAACAGGGCTCTAGTTTGGCGGACCTGAGTTTTGATTTGAGTGACCCATACGTTATTGCCGGTCTTTTTATAGGGGGCATGATTCCATACCTTTTCGCCTCAATTTCTATGAGGGCCGTTAGTAAGGCGGCTGGTAGCGTGGTTAAGGAGGTTCGTCGTCAGTTCAGGGAGATTAAAGGCATCATGGAGGGAACTGCAAAGCCTGATTATGCTAAATGTGTTGATATCGTTACTAAGGCTGCTATCAAAGAAATGATTGTGCCCGCGCTCTTGCCCGTCGTCGCGCCTATTTTGGTCGCCCTCTTGCTCGGCCCAAAGGCCCTTGGAGGACTTTTAGTTGGTTCGATAATAACTGGCATCTTCGTAGCCCTTTCAAT
>JAHJZF010000066.1 GCA_018826645.1 Patescibacteria group bacterium
AATAACTCCCCTAATGGAGAATTGATTTGCCTGACATCCTTTAGTCGCTGAATCCTGACTTTTTTCAAAAGCTCCCTTAATGCGGTTCTGTGTGCCGCACTTGGCACTTTTTCTCTCTGCCAACTTATCAGCGTTTTTTGTGTTACGCCAATGGTAAGGGAAATTTCTTTGGCAGTCATACTCCCCCCTTTATTTATCAACTCAGCAATGATTTTTGCTGGGTCAGAGTTCTGCCTTTTTTGCATATTATCACCCCCTTTTCACATGCTGTGCATAATTGTAGGCTGTTTTGGTTATCTCCCAGTAAACACCCTCAGTACCAATCGATATAGAGTAGAGCACTTTTTGTACTCGCTCGTTTCTTCCCCCCCTGTAGAGTGAAGACACTGCAACATCTTTCCGCTCCTCTATTGATGCCCCTTGTTCAATAGCATCCTCTATCATTTCCCTAACCGTCTGGATTTTTCCATCATAGTTCCGCTTAGTGTCCAGGCTTTTATTTGCCTTGCCTCTCTGTAATGGACTATCAGACAGAAATGTTTTCCTTAACTCCTCTATATTCATTTTTTATCATCTCCTTTTTTATTCCCTAAACTTTTCAAGGGGTATCCCCTGTATTGATGATACCCACAAAAGAGTTTATGACTTGAGCTTATCAGTTTTCTTGCCTCCTCCTTTTTCTTTTAAGATATTCACCCCATGACATCTCTTCTTTTGTTCCATCGGGGTTTATCAGCATAACCTTTCTTTTAGGTTCTGGTTTAATGTATTCTGTTATTTTTTTTCGGTCAAGCAAGGGTTCAGCTTGTTTGTCATTTAGTGTTCGTATCTGTCCCGACATCCAAAATTTTTCTGAATTTTTCGGGTCAGGTTGATCTAAAATAGCTACATATTTTTTAGTGTTCATCCTCATCTCCTTTGGTGCGGCTGGCTCGGCTACACAATCAACACCTGACAGCTTTCAAGGGATACTACCCAGATGATAGTATCCATAAAAAGCTGGATTAAACTGTAATGCCAAAATATTTTTTGCCAGCTTTACCCATCCTACGGTAGATTACCGTAACCACTGCTCCATCATAAAGGGCAATGAGCCTGTCACTATTTTTGATTTCGTCAACCTGGTCTTCTGTCAGTATGTTTTCCTCCCTGCCTTTGGTGTCGCCCTGAATAAAACTTATCATGTCATCCATACCTGATGACTGCTCCCACAGCTGTCTATAGTATCCAAGTACATCATCCTTTGCTGGATTTTTTGCTACGATATATAACCCGCCCGCATTGTCTTCATATACCTCACATGCTTTCATCTTCGTCCTCCCTATCAATTAAGCCCTGCCTGCCTGCCCTCTGGCTGTTGTCAGGTCAGGGTTGCGTTTGTTGTTTGATTAGCCATTGTCGCAGACATCGTCGAATTTAATCCATTTAGCATCGATAAAATCAACAAATCCACTATCTGGAGTATTAATGTCTCGGCATTCCCGGTATAAATTGTCATTATATAGCTTGCCATGACTAATATACGGTTGGAGGATAGCATAATATTTGCCGCCCCCTATTGCTATATCGACTTTATCGGAGTTTTTTAGGTCATCTCGCACTTCCTTCTCATCAGCATCTTCAAAACAATCGAGCACCGCTTTGATTGCTAACTCCTCGTCAATAGTTATCGAGTAATCGCCCCAGTAATCGGGTGTTATATGATAGCTGCCCCCCGTTAATTGTAAATCGCTTATTCTCATTTTTTTCCTCCTGTCAATTCTACTCTGCCAGCTCGCCCATCGGCTGTTGAGCTGGTCAGGGTGGTCTAAAATAGCTATTTTCATTCTCATCCTACCTCCTCATATCTTAACTTTTTAGCAAATTTTAGGGCTACATCTGTCCAGTCTCCCCACCTGCCCTTTTGCTCAAGGCAAGCCCTGATTATGTAAGTCAAATGTTCCTGTACCTCTGTCTCGTTGTCAAAAATAAGCCAGCTACGATTACTGAAAGCGAAAACACCTCTGATACTCCACCCGCCATTAGGGAAAAATCCTGTCAAAAAACTTCTGCCGTTTGTTATTCTATACCTCATTTTTCTGCCTCCATTTCCTCGTAATCCTCGATAATGCCCTCGATATTTTGATGCATAACATCTTCAATCGTAGACAAAATGTCCGCAATTGCCAACTCAAGATTTTCCTTTAGCTGGTCTCTACTGTTGCATTCACCGTAATTGTTGATCGACAGGCTGTTCATCTCACGGACTAATTCTTTGACATCGTAATACATTTTAATCACCCCCTTTTATCTTAGATTTTTATCCCTACCCACAAATTATTTGCAGGTAGGAGAAAGCCCTAACTATGCAACAACCTCAATCAATCCATATTGTATCACCTGCCTTTTTATTAGATTTTCAAGTGAGGCAGCAAACTAGCTTTACTGCCTCAACAAAAAGCCTATTAAAATGGTACATAGTTATCATCGTATCTTATGCCTATTGTCTTCCCTCGTGGGTCCCTCTGTATTTGTACGGTTATTTTCGTACCCTCGCAAAGGGACGAACATTTGTCCTCGATTTTTTCAAGCATTTTGTATCCGTCTTCTGTGTCAAACGGATATTCTCCGTTACAGGCCGCTTCACACAATCGGGTATGCCGTGCCCTGATACCATTGATTTTGTGTATTAGTATCAGCTCATCCCATGTTATATCAGGATTGCGTGCTCCAAAGAATATCATGTCGTTTATCAATTTCTTTTTCATTTTACTGCTCCCTATTCCCTACCTGCCATCAGGTCAGGATTTACGGGCTTTCAACGGGTGCTACCTGAATGATAGCACCCACAAAAAACCTAACTCTTAACCTTTTTTAACCCTTATCACCTCTAATGGTTCCCTGTTGTTTCGGCTGTAGTAGATTATAATATTACCCATGCGCCTCAACTCTTCCAATGCCAGATTTAGCCGCTTAACTCTTGGTATGTGATGCTGCCCGTATTCCATCAATATCCCCCCTTTTCCTTAAGCCCTGCCCTGCCCTGCCCGCTCGCCCATCGGCTGTTGAGCTGGGCAGGGGTTGACTACCTGTTTTATATCACCCCCATACAGGGTACGGCAAATAATTGTCGTTGATTTCCTCTGGGGCAGGCCACTTATTTTCATGGCAGGATAACAAAAATTCTGCTTCTGCTAACCTTTTACGGAGGTAATCAATATGTGATGCTATTGCCTTCCTCTGATGTTTATTTAGTGCTGTTAATTTATCAGGGCACATAACATCATATGAGATATTCCATTCCTGATGTCTCATCTCCACATCTTTGTGTTTTGCAGTTTTCATTTTTCCCCCTCTGAACCAGCCTCCCGACTGGCTCAATGTGTTTAGAATCTACCTGTGATAATACGCATTTAAGCCGATTATAATCGGATGTCCATCAACAACCGCCGTTGTTGGCTGGTTACCTCTGGTTGTGGCAACTACCATTGTTTTACCACTCGCTGACGGTGCTGGCTGTTGCAGCGGTATTGAGATTATTAGTACGCCGTTTTCAATTTTAGTTTGCATGTTGATCACCCCCTTATATTTTAATTCTTATTTCTACTCATCAGGTCTGATGAGT
>JAHJZF010000065.1 GCA_018826645.1 Patescibacteria group bacterium
CGGAGGGGAGTTATGGAAGATTAATCAAAATAATAATATCACCTGGATTACTACTGGAACCATTCCCAACGTTAAACTGGAGTATTCCACAAACGGCGGAACAACTTACGCTTATACCATTGTTGCTTCTACGGCAAACGCAAACAGCTACACCTGGCTTGTTCCCGATACGCCAACAGCCACGGCAAAGGTAAAGCTCATCAATGTAGCTGATACCACGGTTTACGATGAATCAGATGCCAATTTCCGTATCCAGGGCTTCTTTACCTTAACCTCGCCTAACGGCGGCGAGGCCTGGATTGTGGGAAGCACTCATAACATTACCTGGAACTGGGGCGGTACGATTCCATTTGTCAAGATTAGTTATTCCAAGGATAGCGGTACGACATTCCCGAATGTAATTAATGCCTCTGCACCAAATGGAGCAGGCGGCGGCGGAAGCTATTCTTATGCCTGGACAATTCCTGATGACATTTCTTCTACTGTGCGGGTTAAGGTTGAAGACCCCAATGACAATACAGTTTACGATATATCTGATGCTGATTTTAAGATTCGCGGTGATTTTGTATTGACTTCACCTAATGGTGGAGAACGCTGGGTTACTAACGAGACGCATGCAATAACCTGGGCTACCAACGGAACCATTCCTAATGTTAAACTGGAATATTCTAAGGATAACTTTGCTACAAGAAGTATTATTGTTGCTTCTACTGCCAACACAAACACCTATAACTGGGTAATCTCTGATGACCGTTCAACTACAGTTAAGGTGCGTGTTTTAGATTCAACTGACGATACGGTTTATGATACTTCGGATCTCGACTTCAAGATTGACTACTATACCATTACATGGACATTGCGCGACCTATTAACTAACGAGCAGTTAACGAATCTCTCTGTTATAGAAAAAATTACCGGAACAGAGACTATTGGCTGGCAGGCAGCAGGTTTAAGTTCTCCTGTTACCCATGATACGCCTTATGGTTTCTGGACAGCTTCCTGGATCTGCTCAGGCTATGGAGACAAAGCCCAGGTATATACTGCTGATAGCGACCAGGCATTTACTCTATATATGGAAACTACTGCTGTTCATATCTGGCGGGCTGAGGCAATGTTTACCTATGATGCTAGTGGTGATAATCTAAAAGCAACCTCATGGCTTGAAAGAGACGGTATGGTTGTTTCCGGCGCAATCCAGTGCAATATTTATATTTATGATGATAGCGCTAATTTAATTAAGGTCTTAACTTCAAGCACTCCTAGTGCAGCTGGTTATTTTAATCTAGTTTGGCCTACTCCTACGGGATTGTTGGAGGGCGTGGTTTATTCAGCACTGGTAGATATTACCAATGCCGCCGCAGCGCATTTTAAGACACCCACCTCATTTAGTATAACCGAAGCAAAGAGATTACAACAGACAGAACAGGCAGTTTATGATATGCGCGATACAACCCTGCCCCAATTCCAGACAGGCGTAGAAACCCTTATCACTACCAAGATGGATGAGCAGACTAAGGTTATCGTCGGTGAGGAAAAAACAGCAGCAGAGGTAATCGCTGCGGGTGGTATGGTTGGGATGGTTGAGCAGACCTTGGCCAGCTTTGAGGAGAGTACAGCGACTGCAATTACCACGTTACAGTCAGGCGCAGAGCAGGCAGTAGAGGCAGGCCAGACATTGACGGCTACGGCAATGAGGTATTCCTGGAATGCCAGCGTTTCTCCTAATCCCGCATTGATAAACGATATGATAACTATGAGTGTCCAGGGGCCGGACAAATACAAAGACCCTTATACTGGTTTAGAGAGAAATCCTGTTCCAATGGTAAGTATTTACAATTGGGATAATACGTCAATCATTGAAAGTTGGCCTTTAATAAAGGCTAAATCCGGGCTTTATGTTTATACATTCAAGGCAGATAATCGCTTTGACACTGGCAAGGCTTACACCTATATTGTTAGTGACCATATCACAGGCGGTTTAATCTCTGGTTCAGGATTGGTTGAGTCAGTTTCCTTAACCACAATTGAGGGCTTGGTTTCGCAGACACCCATGCTTAAGACTGGTATTGACGAGACCCTTGAGGCAATCAGGGCAGTAGAGGCAGTGCTTGGCACAGGAGATGGAACGAGTATAATTCTTAGTTTAAAGAGTTTGCAGAACTCAGTGGAAGAGTTGCCCGAGGTGCTTTCTAAAGAGGGTCCTTCAGCAATGCTTACCGGCAAGATTAATGAGATTGCTTCGCGTCTTGTTGCGTTGGCCGGTGAAGAGGGATTTGATTTGACTGAATTACTAGAAGAGGCACTGGGAGATTCTCCGACGATAAAAGCGATACGTGGCAAAACGGACGCTATACAGTCTGTAGTTCAACTTTTACAGATGTTGTTTGAAGCAAAATTCGGCGGCTTGGAAACCCCGGTGGTTTCTACAACTCTTGCCCCGGGCAGTGTACGTTTTAAGGTGGTTGCAGCTAACCCGTCAAGGACAAAGACGCAGACTACTCAGGTGAAAGTATATTTGCCGGAGGAAGTTAAATTGAAGGATATTATGAGCACGCGGGATTTGAACGTAGAATACGACCCTGAGAGATCGATGTATTATGCTTATAATAACAGCGTTTCCCTGGCTCCGGCACAGGTGCGCGTGTTTGAAGTTGAAGTAGAAGATATCTGGTTTATACCTCAGGATGAGATTAGCACATTAAGGACTCAGGCAGAAGATATAACCAAGCTGTTTAAGGATAGCCAGCACCAGGAACAGGCGAAAAGGATTGCAGGAAAGGTTAATCTCCTGCTGGATGAAGTCATCAAGTCTCAGTCTGATGAGACAATCAGCCGGCAGCAGCATATCGGCCTTTACCGCCAGAATAAACAGGCAATAGCAAAGGTTAAAGAAGATATCGCCGCTTTAGAAAAACTTCTTCAACCTTCTTCTGGGCCGGCATCTCCTGATATACTGGAGAGAAGCAAGCTGAAGATGAATATGCCTTCCAAGACAACGACCTGGTTGATAATCATGGTAATTATCGTATTCCTTGGTTTGTTAGCCGGAGTTTTCTTCTTTGTCTGGCAGAAACAGGTTCGTGCCAGCCAGGAACTGATTAATGCAGCAAAGAAATCAGCATTTCCTGATGAGAAAACAGTTGAGAAAAAAGGGCAAGAGAAGAAATAAGTTAGCGTATTAACTAAGAGGGTGCTTTTTATATTGATTTAAAAGCACCCTCTTTGCTTATCTGGTTTCCCCATACAGATGGTAGAACTCTAAACAGAGACGGCCTCTTGCCCCGCATCTTATTACTCTAATTCTAATTTAATGTAGAGGATGCGGGGTTCAGTCAATCAAAAGGGTGTCTGCTTAAAAAATACTATATTTTTCAGCGAACAATATGATATAATAGTTGCAAAGTTGCGATTTTTGAATAAGATAGAGATATGTTGGAAGTCGTTGTTTCTACAGCAGAAAAGATACTTTTTGAAGGCAAGGCAGAGAGTATAATTCTTCCCGGAGAACAGGGAGTTCTGGAGATCCTTTCTTTTCATAAACCATTACTTAGCCGCTTGATAGGCGGCAGGATAGTGGTTGATAAAGAGA
>JAHJZF010000009.1 GCA_018826645.1 Patescibacteria group bacterium
AGAGCCGCTGCCGTTGGCTCATTAATAATCCTCCTTACTTTAAGCCCGGCAATTTCTCCTGCATTCTTCGCGGCCTGTCTTTGCGAATCGTCAAAATATGCTGGGACTGTAATAACTGCCTCTTCTATAGTTTCTCCAAGTTTAGATTCGGCATCTTTCTTCATTTTCGCTAAAACCATGGCAGAAATTTCTTCTGGTTTGTGCCATTTTTCTCCCATCTTTATTTCCGCACCACCATCGGCAGATTCTTTAATCTCGAATGGGAAAACTTTCTTGTCCTTTTGCACGTCTGGGTCAGAAAACTTACGACCAATAAGACGTTTAATGGATGAAATGGTGTTTTGGGGATTCGTGATAGATTGCCTCTTTGCCAAAAGTCCAACCAACCTCTCATTAGATTTAGACATCGCCACTACAGAAGGTGTGGTGCGATTGCCTTCTGCATTTTCTAAAATCTTTGCCTCGCCACCTTCAATAATGGCCATGGCTGAATTAGTTGTTCCCAAATCAATTCCTAGTATTTTGCTCATATTTTTTATTTTTTACTTTTATAAACTTTAACTTTAGATGCCCTGATTACCCTACCGTTTAAAACGTATCCCTTTTCTATCTCTTCCATGATTTTCCCATCCTGCTCGACAGTACCCCCTACTGAAACGACGGCTTCGTGAAGATGTGGGTCGAATTCTTGGTCAGTTTCTGTTTCTATGGGCTCTAGACCATATTTTCTAAGGACATCCCCCAACTGACTTTTAATGAGATATATTCCCTTCTCTGCTCCTCCTGTTTTTTCCATAGCCGTCAGACTCAGTTCAAAGCTATCCATCACTCTGATTAAGTCCATGATCATCTCTGCATTAGCAAAACGAGCGATTTCTTCAAGACGTTTAAACTCGTCTTTTTTGTAATTCGACAAATCTGCTTTGGCGCGTTGCCATCCAGCTAGATATTCATCTCGCTGTTTTTCGACATTGTTTGTCGTTTCTTCTGCCTCCTTATCTTCTTGCCCAGAATGAGCTGAAGGGTTTTTGTGATTTTTATCTGACATTTTTAAATTCTTAAGCAATACAAAAATAAGAAATGGAGAGCGCCCTGTCAACCCCGTTAGAGATAGGACACCTAGGGTGTCCGACAGTTGTTTTGGGGAACAACTTAGCTCTAACGGGGTCAACCTATCCACATATTTATAGCTTGCCTGTTTATGTTTTTTGTGTTATATCTTGATTTAACAACGTGAGAGGGGCGTTGGAGAATCGTACCTCGAGTGACACAAGGAGGAAGTGTGTCAAAAAGCAATCCGTGTCCACATGGATGGAGCTCTCGCACTTGTTGCGAGAAGTGCGCTGCCGAACAGCGGACTCGAACAAGCGAAAGGTGCCAAGATCTGACACCGAGTCAGATACGAACCGAACGCTTGATTAGGGAACAGAGTGGCAAAGGCCGTTCTTGTTCCAAGAAGAGGCGCTAGCGCGCCACAAGCCGTCATCGACGGAGGGACGAGCCAAATCGGTACTTTCCCTTCATGCGAGGCGGCTTTTCTCTTTTTTAATATTTAGCCCCTCCCCTGCAACGCTCCCCCTAAAGTTTCGTCGTCGGCAAATTCTATTTCTCCGCCCGAAGGAATTCCAATACCAAGACGCGTCACCTTATCGGCAGAATCTTTCATCTCATTGGTTATCTGAGTCGCTATAAAATCCCCTTGAGAATTGGGATTAAAGGCGATAATGATTTCCTTAGCCCTACCCGCCAATTCATCGCCTATCCAACTCTTCAAACTTTTAAGTTTTAACTTCTGGTCCGACTCAAGCACTCCTCCCCTACCAAGCTCTCCCAAGACTAAATATCTTCCACGAAACTTTCCCGTGTTTTCTATAGACATTAAGTCCGTCTCTTTCTCGACAATAGCTATCACAGATTGATCCCTATTCTTATCCAGACAGATATCACATAACTGCCCTGAACTTTCGTGCACATAAAAACATCTGCTACAAATTTTTGCAGATCTTAAATCTCTAATTGAATCTTCGAGCTCTTTTTGGAAGCTCTCTCCCTGACGAATCAGATGAAAAGCAAGCCGAATAGCTTGACGTGGTCCAATCCCTGGCAGAGCAGACAAGATATCAACTAATTTTTTAATCCCCTTCGGAGCTTGCATGTGTCTTCTCTAAATTACGGAAACTGACCTTCTGCTTGTCGAAGAAGAGGCGCACTGTCCCCAAAGGTCCATTTCTGTGCTTAGCTATGATAATTTCTGTAATATTTTCATCTTCTGCAGGCACATCTACACGCCCCTTATCTTTGGGGTGAACAAAAAGTACGATATCAGCATCCTGCTCGATAGCGCCCGACTCCCTAAGATCTGAAAGTCGAGGAATTTTTACCTCCCTCTGCTCAACGCCACGAGAAAGCTGAGAAACAGCAATCACTGGAATGTTTAATTCTCTCGCTACACCCTTTAGTCCTCTAGATATTTCTGTAACTTGCTGAACCATACTTTCGCTCCCTGATCTCGGCTGGATAAGTTGGAGATAGTCTACTATCAAAAGGGCCAAACCGTTGTGCTCTGCCTGCAGACGTCTTGCCATGGCGCGTATCTGAACAACTGTGGGAGAAGGGGTGTCGTCGATAAAAAGAGCTGATTCAGAAAGTTTATGCAGAGAGTCCTGTATCATTTGAAAATCTAAATCATCTTTCAGACGGCCCGTCCTTAATTTCCAAAGATCTACCTGCGCTTCGGAAGCAATCATTCTATCTATCACCTGCTCTCGACTCATCTCAAGCGAGAAAATGCCAACTGGCGCCTTAAGGTCCGTCGATACATGGCGTGCGATATCCAATACAAAAGCTGTTTTACCGTAAGATGGCCTAGCCCCCACCACAATTAAATCTGATTTTTGAAGTCCAGATAAAATGTTGTCCAAGTCTATAAAACCAGTTGGCACCCCTCGAAACCTGTCTCCCTCTCCTTCGTGAAGTTTTTCGATACGTTCGTATGCCTTTTTTAGCTCGTCTTTGATAGGAAGGAAGTTTTTCGAAACAGATTGTTGAGACACGGCAAAAACTTGCTTCTCTACATTGTCTAAAAATTCGTCTAGCTCCCCCTCTTCTGAGAAAGCACCCTCTGCAATAGAAGCTGAGATGTTTATAAGCTCTCGCAAGATTCTCTTTTCTTTGACTATCTTGCCGTAGTGAAGCACGTGCGAAGCTGTCGGCACTGAATTAACTAGGTCTGTAAGATAGCTAGACCCACCTATATCTTGAAGATGTTGAGATTTCTTGAGCTCTGAAGTAACGCTTAGGATGTCGATTGGCTCTCTCTTATCCCAAAGGCGGAGAATAGCCTCATAAATAACGGCATGCGCTTTTTTATAAAAGTCTCCCGACTTTAATAAGTCGGCCACAGAGGCGACAGCATCCTTGTCTAACATCAGAGCACCTAGGACAGACTGCTCTGCTTCTAAGTCTTGGGGCGGGATTTTCGGTTTCTGGTTGGCCATACAAAGGGTCCGTATAATGTGTCTTCTACTTCGTATCCTAACGATTTAATCTTATTCCTCAAACTATCCGACTTAACAAACTGTTGATTGCGCCTTACGAGCTCTCGCCCGCTTACTAAAGTTTTTATGTGGATAGGTATTTTATAAAGCTTGTCAGAATTTATAAGATTCAATCCAAAGACTTGGTCCATCTTATATGACAGGGCACGTCTATCCTCTGAAGATATGTCGACATCTGTGATAACCCGACGCAGTAAAGAGAGGGCACGAGGTGTATCAAGATCGTCTTCTATAGCTTCTTTAAAACTTTCTCTATGTTCTTTAAGCCTCCCCTTCTTAGTCTTGGTCGCTTCTTTCTGGCCCATGTATTTAAGCCTTCCCAATTCACGCCAAAGATTCCAAATAGCACTATCGGCGCCTTCAATAGAACGCCAAGTAAAATTCAGTTTTGATTTGTAGTGAGCACTAAGAGCTATATATCTAAGAGCAAGGGGCATATAACCACGAGCCTCTATATCGCGCAGAGTGAAAAAATTCTTAGCCGACTTAGCCATCTTCTCACCGCCGACAAGCAAGTGTTCGCCGTGTACCCAATAATTCACAAATTTTTTACCAGTTACGGCTTCTGATTGAGCAATTTCATTCTCGTGATGCGGGAATATATTATCAACACCGCCAGTGTGGATATCGATGGTCTCGCCGAGATACTTCATGCTCATCACGGAGCATTCTATGTGCCAACCAGGCCTCCCCTCTCCCCAAGAACTTTTCCAAGACGGCTCTCCCTTCTTCTTCGCCTTCCAAAGAACAAAGTCTCGAGCATCTTTCTTTTCATATTCATCTGAAGATGCTGTTACGCCATCTTTAATCTTAATATTCTTGAGCCCGACTAATTTGCCGTAGTTCTTAAATTTTGAGATATCGAAATAGATTGACTTATCCTTTCCTTGATAGGCAAAACCTTTATCCATTAATTTATGAATAAATTTAATCATCTCTTTTACATGACCCGTGGCCAGTGGATAAGCATCGGCTGTTTCAATATTTAATTTTTGAATGTCTTCGAAAAATTCTTTTATATAAGGTTTTGTGACAACGGACAGGTCCTTCTTCTGCTGAATAGCTTTTTTGATAGTCTTATCTTCGATGTCTGTGATATTCATCACTTGCTTGACTCCATATCCCAGAAATTCCAATGAACGTCTTAATGTGTCTTCAAATAGATATGTTCGGAGGTTGCCAATATGGGCCGTGTCGTAGACGGTTGGTCCGCAAGTGTAGAGTCCGACAGACTTTTTATTAATCGGCCTGAAAACTTCTTTCTTTCTAGTTAGTGTGTTGTATAGCTTCAGCATCATTAGAAGTATAGCAAAACCCGTTCGACCTTGCTTAGGGTAAAAATAACCGGCTCTCTTAGCCGGTTATTTTTGTAATCTCTAATTCTGTGTAGGGTTGTCTATGCCCCGCTTTCTTTCTATATCTTTTTTTGGGTCTATATTTAAAAATAATAATCTTCTTAGCCCTCTTATCGCCCAATACTTTTGCTTCTACTGTAGCCTTGTCTATGTATGGAGTACCTATCTTTGTGTCTTTTTCATCGTCTATTAAAAGCACCTTATCGAAAACGTACATTCCGCTTTCTTCGGTTTCTAGTTTTTCTACTTTAATTTTCTGACCGACAGCAACACGATATTGCTTAGAGCCAGTTTCAATTACTGCGAACATAACGGACATATCATAGGTTTAACCAGTGTTTTGGTCAACCCGGCAGGAATCGACAGAACACCCCTAGACAAAACCTGCTCTAAAATACATCACACTTTATCTCTCGGTCGAGAGTCAAAGTGTGATGTATTAATTTCTCATGACTTCCTTCCCTGCTAATTTATAAATGCGATAGAACCAGTAGCTACAAGGAAAAGAAAGGTAATAATAGTCGTACCAATAGCAAAGACATAAGAAAGAAATTTTTCTTTATCATAAATATAATTTGCGAGCATTAAATTAATAATCGCCATTACCAGCACCACCCCCAATATTCCGTAAAAGATACCCACTCCGCCCGACCAAACTACTTCGTTTTGAAAATTATCAAAACGTAAAATCAAATCCCCTGCATCCGTGGGTAAGCTTAAGAATGCAGTAAGACCACTGATAACTAAAAAAGCGAGGCTTAAACCAAAGGCATAGATTATAAGCTTATCTTCCTTCACTAAATTTTATTCTTAAATTCTTCCACCATCGGAACAGGTTCGGGTTCCAGATCATATTTCCGAGCAACATAGAAGGCAAACCAGTCTCCCAACGAAAGTGCGTTAAAAATCTTTTCTAACCTATTTTTACCCTCTATCTCAATCTGTTCAACTGAAAGACCACGTTCTTCGTACATCTTAGCCGTCGTCTCCATCCTAATCTTAATACGTGGGTGATCATCGACATCTTTTAGAAAAATAAAGTGGACATCTTTAGACAGATTTTTGTTTGCGTCCTTCACATCAAACCCCTGCATCTCATTATGGTTTAGTTCAGGAAAAGTATTGTAAAAAGCGGGCATCTTCCCCGTCTCATTAAGTTTAATCTTCCAATTATAAGCAATGATTTGATTTGAACGGGAAGCATAAATGATGGGTGTTTTATTAAATAATTTTTCTGCTAAATCTTTACCTTGCTTCTCGTAATCTTCGGGTTTTAACACATCGGCTAGTTTGCCCGTCTCCTTGTAGAGCTTCTCCTCGCCGAGCAGTTTCAAAATGGCGCGGAGCATATATCCAAGAGTCATCCTTGGCTCAACATCATCTCCGGGCAAGTCAATGTATGGAAGCTCTTTTTCTTTAGCAATTTCTAAAAGCTTTCCGCTAGAAGCGATAGCTGCCGTTTGAAAACCCCTTTCCTCCGCAGACTTATAGAAATCCAACGTCTCTTCAGTATTGCCAGAATGAGAGACGGCGATAAAAAGGCGTTTCTCCGTATCTCTATCTACGAATTTAGGCAACCCATATTCATGGTGAGCAGCAATATCTAACTCAGGCTTAATAGCCCTTAGAATTCCAGCTATGAGCCCTGAGCCACCCATTCCACCGATAACAACGGTCTCGAAGTCACCAAGCTTGTCAGCGTTTTGAACCTCGGGCTCGTAAGTAAACTGTTTGGCAAACTCGCGTATATCTTTCTCTATCATCTCAATACAATTTTAGCATAAAAAGAAATTGGGCTCGCCGGCAAAACCGACGAGCCCAATCCACTCACTAGTAGAGCATGCGTCCATCATCTCCTCGAAGACGCAGACCGTACTCGGCGAGCTTCTCTCTCACTTCCCCTAGGGACCTACTCCCGAAGTTGGTGATGTCCATGAGATCTTCTGGAGACTTCTGAACCAGATCCATAACGATCTGAATCTGGGCTCTCCGTAGGCAGTTACGCGGCCTCTCGGACAGACCCAGGGCCTCGATGGATAGATCTGTAGCCCTCCCCTTGTCACCATCCTGACCAGGACCCACAAAGGCGCATGCCAGTATGGCCTCTGACACTGTAGTGGAGAGCTTCTCCAACAGGGGGCTCAGCTGCTGGGCGCTCGCCTCAAACTTGAGCCCCTCCAAGAACAGGGTATGGCTGGAAATCCCCAAACGCCACATCCTATAGCGGGGATGTCTGAGCCGAGCCAGAGCTCGGGCCTCCATTTGACGGATACGTTCACGAGTGAGGTTGAACTTCTCGCTAACCTCACCGAGAGTCGCCATACCGTCCCCTGTGAGGCCAAAACGCATCTGGAGAACCCTGCGCTCCCTCTCAGGCAGAGATTCCAAAGCCTCATCGACGATGGAGATGACTCCGTCATCCCAAGAAGGGGCAACGAAGTTCCTCTCCCTCTCCGTGAAATGCCTGGTCACGTCGATCAGTAGATCCTCCCGCGATACCGGCGATTGACGAGCACCTCCACTAATGAGGTGGAGATACTCGAGCCACTCGCGCTCGAGATATGCACGAGATATGGACAGAATCTGTCCCCTCTCGCGCGGAAGCACCCTTTCTCCAAGGATCGCCTTCACCAGCCTCACATACCCGTGCCTCTCGGGAGGGGCAAAGGGGTTCCGAAGCAGAACGCAGGAAGTGGCAACCCCTTCCAGGAATGCCATCAATCCGTCCTTGTCAAGCCATGCACCGAGCGCTTCCGTGAGGGTAGGCACACGAGGGTCCTTCTGATCCTCCAGATCTTTATGTTCGCCCCCAACAGTCAACCGGGCGTAGGTCCGGAGAGCTCCGGCGAAATCCGGATGCCGAGGCCTCTCCCACGGGCCGTTCTTGATGAATAGCCGAATATCGTTATAGATCGTGCCCGGGTCTACGCCCACAAGCTCGGCAATCTCTCGTTTGGAGATACCGAGCTCGTAGAGAGCCGAGATAATCGGTAGGCGCGCTCTGCGCCACTGGTCATAGTCTCTCACGAGAGACTCCTTTCTCGAATAAATGTTCTGATGCTGTAAAGCATCAATTTGATACAATATCTAGGCGATCAAGTCAATCCTAATGTGACCCCACGAGAACAGGAATTCGGTCGCAGGAAGCCTTGACCGCCCACAGATTCACCTACTATCCTTCACTCAATTTTATACTCTTTAGCTGGTTTATAAAAAAACAAACGACCCAAGGCTTCCTCTCCACCATGAAGGTGGAGGGGAAGACCAAGGGTCAGAGGTTCAGAAGGTGATCGGGGCCACGAACACGAACCAGTCGCCGGGATGGCAACTTGCCCCATGCTTCCTGACAGCCTGAAGTTGGGATTCGTAGCTCCAGTCCATCGGGTTCCCCGTCTTAGAAAGGAGGAAGATGAGAGCTCCCTTGCCGGGAACCTCGATTGGTTCCATCGCAATGAAAAGCTCCTTACCCAACTGCTGATCAAGGTAGCCGATACGCAGGAGTGGTCCAACCTCTGGAGGACACAATCGCCAGCCCTGCTCGCGAGCCCGTTTGTAGACCTCGAACAGGGTAGTTGGCTTCCGGAACCCGAGCTCCATCACCTGTACCCCAACAAGATCGAGCTTGAGTTCTTCTCCCCCTAGCGGGACAAACGACATCATGTCGATCATCGACATGGCGTCATCACCAATCCTGACACCGTTGGCATCTTGTACTCTGGCGAGTACACCCTTGAGGGAATCGACATTCCGGTAGCGACCGAGGGTTACCCTCTTCAGACTCCGGAACTTGAGCGTTGGCCATGGGTCCTCCTTCCGGAGGAACCTCTTGAACGCCCCAAGCCAAGCAGGACCATCCGACCCTGCAAGCTTCTCGAAGAACGTCTTCAGCGGTCCGGCAGCTTCTGCCAGAGCGCTTTCGCCGAGCATGTATTCTGACATGGTCAGCTCCTTTCTCTCCGTCCCATGACGGCTTATCCGTCATACCATAGGACAGCGTTTTATCCTCCATATACAAAAGAACAAAACGCTATCCTAAGATACCTTTAAAACAATTAAAGAACTTGCGGGCAATATACCCATATATGATTGGATATGTCAACTGCTCCCCAAACGAGAATTTTTAATTTGTGACCCCATGGGGAATCGAACCCCAGTTTCCGCCGTGAGAGGGCGATGTCCTAGCCGCTAGACGATGGGGCCCTCCTTTACTAAGTCTCCTAGGCTGAAGCTATGGACGACCAAGAACTACGGAAGGGCAAGCCTGCCGACAGACAGATTATTCCAAATTTATTCTCCTATATCAATTCTGTCTGGGGGAATATTGTAATAATTAATCACAAACTGAGCGATTTCACGGAATGTGGGCACAATGGTCAACCCCGCCAATGGAGCTCCATATGGTTTATCAAGACGAACCAAAATAATGAATTTAGGGTCGTGGGCGGGAGCGAATCCGACAAAAGTATTAATAACATCGTCTGTATATTTACCGCCATTCGGTCCTGGGACCTGTGCCGTACCAGTTTTACCTGCCACACTATAGCCCTCTATTTTGGCGATTCTCGCTTTGTCTACAGCCGAGACCATCATGTCTATCGTCTGCTGACTGGCTTTCTTAGAAATAACCTTATCTATTTTTTGGGGCTTGTTTTCAACATTTATATACGGCCTCATCAAATTACCGCCATTAGCTATGGCAGAAATCGCCATGATCAATCTAATAGGCGTGACAGAAATGCCCTGTCCAAAACTAGCAGTAGCATAATTAATATCTCGAACGTCTTGCTCTAAAGGCAATAAACTTCCGGTCACTTCTCCGGGAAGATCAATATCGGTTCTGTCTTTAAAACCAAATTTTCCTAAATATTCGTAAAATTTTTCATTTCCCAATTGCCTTTCGGCAAAAGCCGCTCCGGTATTCACCGAACGCTCAATGACATTAGTCATAGTGATAGTGCCATTGGCTTTTAGGTCCCAGTTTCTAATAGTGTGTCCGTTCAGAGTAAGCTCACCGGAATCGTAATAGGTCGTGTCTGGGGTTATGGCTCCGGCGTCTAGGGCCGAGGCCATAGTAATAACTTTAAAAATAGAGCCTGGTTCATATACGGATTGAACAGCGGGATTAAGGAAGCTACTAATTTCTGCCTGACCATAATTATTAGGGTCAAAGCTAGGATAGCTCGCCATAGCTAGAATCTTGCCCGTATTCGGTTCTGCCACAATCACTGTACCCCCCACTCCGCGATAATCATCAATTAAATTCTTTAATATCGTTTCTGCTTGTGTCTGAATATTCACATCTATCGTTAATCTGACATCGCCCCCATGAAGAGGAGATTTAATAACATCTCCCTCCGACTCCCCCTCCACACCCCCGAGGCGTTGATTATAGTAGCCCTCTACACCATATTGACCATTCCAAAAAAGTTCGTTAGTAGAGGCGTACCCAAGAATATGAGAACCCTTAACGCCAAGAGGATAAAACCTCGTTAAACCCTTTCCTGTATAGACTCCTTTCAATTCGGCAGATTCGATCTGCTCAACTTGTGAATCTTCAGGTTTTTTAATAAGGATTTCGTATGGATCGCCCTCCTTAGAGAGGATGGCGACCAATTCTTCATATGTTTTGTCTGGAATAAAAGAGTTTAGAAAAGTGGCTACGCCAGACAGGTCTTCAACATCGTTGGGGACGGCATAGATAATTGGATATTCACGATTGATAGCTGCCGGAACTCTCTCGCCATCTTTATCTGTAAAATAAATACTACCTCTCTTGGGAGTTAAAAACCCGCCCATAGAATTAATAGCAGACGCTTCAGCACTATAACGATCTCCTTCACTTACCTGAATATCGTAAAATCTATAGCCCAGAAGACCATAGACTATAGCAAATGCTCCAATTAGTACTGTGATGCGAGCACCCATCCTGGATTTTTATCTTTAACTAATCCCATCTCGCTCGCAAACCTTTCTAAACTTTCTACGTTAGTCATTTCAAAATATTGATTTTTAAGTTCTGCATTTTCTACCTTCATTGATTCTAGGGAAACTCTAGTTTTTTCTAGGTCATGTTTTGCACTGACCAGACTAACATAACTGACAACCACCATCGCTACCATTGTCACCACTCCCGCACCACACAGAATAATAGTTCTTTTTATGTCTTTATCTCTATTTGGCCTTACTATTGTCATGTTAATTCTATTGTTCTTAATTTAGCGCTGCGACTTCTTGGATTTATTTTGATTTCTTCGTCTCTTGGTTTAATAACTTTTTTATTTACCAATATCCCTTCACCTCGTTCAGCTAAGTCTTTAAAGAAGTGCTTGACCATTGCATCCTCTTTGGAGTGATACGTGATGATGGCTGCTCTTCCTCCTGGCTTTAGGGTCTCGGCTAAGCTTCCGAGAATTCTTCCCAGATTCTCAAGTTCTCTATTCGCGTATATGCGGAATGCCATAAAGGTTCTGGTAGCTGGGTCAATCCTCCCGTTCTCATATCCTTTTGGCACGGCTTCTCTGACGACCCTAGCCAAATCATGATTAGTCAAAATTGAAGTAACTTTCCTCTGACGAACTATTGCCTTAGCTATACGTCCGGCATATCTCTCATCACTCAAGTCTTTAATGATTTCCGCGATCTGCTTTTCTCCAAGAGTGGGCAATATTTCATAGATTGGCACATCGGTGTCGCTGTAGGTCATGATGAGTGGCTCCTCCCTACCCCTAAAAGAGAACCCCTTTCCCGCTCCAAGTTGATCAGAAGAGAACCCAAGATCAACCAGCAGTCCATCGACCCTACCCAAATCCTCTTTCTCAAGTACGTCTTGAAGGTCGGCATAATTACTGCAGACAAGAATCATCTTTTCTAAATCAAGCTTCTCTTCATCAATAGCCTGGCGTAATTCCTTTAGCCTCTCCTTATCCCAATCCATTCCTAGAAAAACGCCCCCAGGAGACAAACGTCTTGCGATCGGAATTCCGTGACCTCCTCCACCGACAGTGGCATCTATCATTGTCTGCCCTTCTGATGGGCTCAGCATTTCTAGAACCTCATTTAAAAGAACTGGAACGTGCATCTTTATATCCCCAGATCGGCCATTTTTTCCGCAATCTCTTCTGAGGATCCTTCCGTCTTGGCTTTATACTGCTGCCAAGAAGCTTCATCCCAAACCTCCATTCGGTTATAAACTCCAATGACTTTGGCGGACTTCTTAAGCCCGGCATAGACTCTCAAATAATCGGGAATTAAGACTCTTCCTTGCGAATCAAGTTTTACGTCAGAAGCGCCCGAAAGCATAAGCCTTACAAAAGCGCGTGAATTTGCTTGCGACAGAGGGAGAGCAACAAGTTTTTCCGCTAACGTCTCCCAGTCTTTTTTAGTGAATATGAATAAACAATGGTCTAATCCCCTTGTGATAATGGCTCCACCAGACACTTCTTTTCTAAACTTGGCTGGCACTGCCACTCTGCCTTTTTCGTCTATATTGTGCTGATATTCTCCAATAAACATGATGTTATGCACACTTTGATGGGGTTATCCACACAATTATCCACTTTTCCCCACTTGTTTTGTAGTGTATTCCACAAACCCACACTAAGCAACAATTATCTGTGGATACACAAAGCCACCCATAATGGGTGGCTTTGTGTATAAAACGTTATTTTCTTGTTTTATTGAAGTTCGGCTGTGGCACCGGCCTCTTCGAGCTTCTTCTTCATCTCTTCGGCCTCCTCTTTCTTAACTCCTTCCTTAACTACTTGAGGAGCTCCTTCAACTAAGTCTTTAGATTCCTTAAGACCAAGGCCTGTGATTTCACGGACGGCTTTGATGGCGTTGATCTTCTGTTCACCAGCAGATTTAAGCACGACATTAAATTCGGTCTTCTCTTCCCCTGCTATAGCAGTGGCGGCGGCTGGAGCAGCTGCACTTACGCCAAATTTCTTTTCAAGAACTTTGATTAACTCGGCTAACTGCATCACGTTCATCACTTCGAGTTTCTCAATTAAATCTTTAAATTCGGCTGGAACCTCAAACTCTTCGGCTTGAGCCAAAGGCTCATCAGCCTTAGGCTGAGGTTTTTCTTCTTTGACTTCTTCTACAGGGACCTCCTCTTGCACTTCTTCTTTTTTATCTTCGTCTGCCATTTTAATTAATAAATCTTATTTTCGACCTTAAGTTTGTTTTGATTTTTCACTCAGAATATACAGGAGTGACCTAATCGGGGCTGCGATAGTTCCAACAACCTGACCCAAAAGAATTTCTCTTGGAGGCAGACTGCCTATCGCATTTATAGTTTCTCCATTAATCTCTTCTTTCTTTTCTAGGTCGTATGCCCCGAGGAGTTTAAAATCCTCGTGCCCTTTCGCAAATCTGTATAGGGAGCCAGCTGTCTCTGATAGCTCTCCTTCGACAAAAATTGTACCCACCTGTCCATCAAACTGAAGCGGGTCGTAGTTTATCTTCTTTTCTTTAAAAATGACTCCTAAGAGGCGTTTTTTGATAATGCTCAACTTCCCACTCATTCCCCTAAGCTCAGCACGAAGACTATTAATATCGGTAACATTCGTACCGCTAAAGTCGGCGAAAATAAGGGCCTTGGACTTATCTATATCGCCGGAACCCGCTGCTACTACTTCTTTCTTTTTGTTTTTTGTTATTGCCATAAAAATGAAAAACCCTGCCTGCCGGCAGGCAGGTGCGAACCGCGTTCTATTTAAATAAAAACCGCGGCACATCCGCAGTAAAAAGACGTATCTTTGGCAGGACTTATTGTTTGCCTACTGTCTGCAGATCGTGAATGTATTCTAGCAATTAGATAAATTGTGTCAAATTAAAAATGTTAAAGGCCCCGTTTTGATATTATCTCCACGGGGCCTTTCCTTAAGATTTCCTAAGGATAACTCTTGTTTGTTCCCGAACATCAAGTCCTACGGCGTCGACGGGGTCTGCACGAACAAATTGCCGTTGAACTCCGGCGGCAGAATGACGACGCCACTGATTTCCGACAAGGCATTGATATACAGCCACTGCAGATACTCCGCAGAGAACTGATCTTCGCAACTGGCGTTCGGCACGATGACAGAGTTGCCCTCTGCGTCGATTGTTTGCACACCGCCACAAGCCACGATCTGCTCGGCTTGAGAGATCCCGTAGGCGCGGACGGCTTCTTGTCGAGCCTTGACCTCTTCCTCAAGTAACGTGATCGAAGCACGCTGAAGCTGTTGTTCAGCCGACTGCTTCTCATCGATCGCCGTTCTAACTGCCAAGCCTGGATCGACGTCTCGAATCAGCACATCGATGATCGTGATGCCATGAGGCGTCACTTTGTCGACGAGGCAATCAAACGTATTCGTTCCAAGTGCTGTGCGTTTCGTGGTATACGCATCTTCGAGCGTGAGATTGACAGGTGCGTCTCTAGTACACGAACGAATCGGTGGCAAGACAATCACCTCAAACCAGTTCGTACCAATGGTACGAATGAGGTTATCGGCGGTCTCCTTCGTCACAATCGCCTGAACGGTGAGCTCGATAGTGAGGTTTCCGCCACCACTCGCCTGGGCTTGAATCGGTCCATCAATTGATCCTTCGTCGCTACTGAAGGTGTACGCCTTGATACGACCGTCCACCAACACCATCGACTCCCAAGGCCAAATCAGATTGACTCCAGGAGCGCGCGTGGTCTTGGAATAGACGCCGAAAGCTCGTGTGACGCCAACGTGTTCGTCTGGCACGAACTTGATCGTCGCAAAGAGCAACAGAATGCCGGCAAAAGCAAATATGCCGACAGCTATCCAATGCAGAGCTCGACCGTAAGCACTGGGTCGGTACTCCACCAACGCTCGTTCATAGGCGCTCTCGTCGAAACGACTCTCTCTGTCTCCGAAGCTATCGCGCCTCTGAAAACGATCTTCATCGCGTGACGGCAAATCCTGTCGAGTCCGCCGACTGATGACAAATATCACCAAGGCGGCCAACAACAGGAGGCCGATGAAAATTGTCAGGAACATCTTCGCTTCCTCCTAAGTGTACGCGCATGAAACCTCATGCGAGGACCCTAACCAATGTTAGTAGTACGCACACTATTAACAGATATTGAATTATGTGTCAATTATATTAGGCCTATCCCCTCATTCGAGCTTCTTTGTGGAGAGTATGCTTTTTGCAGAACTTACAATATTTTTTATGTTCAAGCTTGCGTTCTACAACACGCTTGTTCTTGCGAGTGTAGTAGTTTTTGTTCTTGCAGACGGTGCACTTCATCGTCACCAAATATTCTGTAAATTTTGATTTTAATCCCATTTTTTTATTTCTGAGCCGAGACGGGGATTCGAACCCCGGACCTCTTCATTACCACTGAAGTGCTCTGCCAGCTGAGCTATCTCGGCAGTATCTCGACTAGCCTGTTCCTTAGTTTAGTATTTCCGTAATAAACTGTCATCACTCCATAACAATTCTTCTTTCTATAACTGCCTTCTCCCCTACTAGGAGTAACTCTGGTTTTATACAGTTGTTTCTTCTTAATGTCCAGTTCCTTTGTCCAATATTTCTCTGCTTCTTCAGTAGGAACATTGTTAAATATTTGTAATTCAAATTTTAGACTCTCTTTATCAACTCCATATATCTTAACAAGAAATTCTATAAACTTGTTAAGTAAATTTGGGTCTGAATTGCCTAAACGAACGGTATTCTTATTAGCCTTAGTCCCCTCGCCCCAATACAACCCTATGCCTAGACCGAAAAGCTCTGCCTCCTTCATGTTCTTGGGTTCATGAAAAAAAAATGGATCCCCATCAGGGTTCAATTTCATATAAACGGCGTCGCTTATTGAACGCCTATTAATGTTGTGTTGATTCATCCAATAGGCAACCTTGTGTACAGAACAATTCAAAATATTGGCTATTTCTTGCATAGATTGCCCATCTCGTACATATAATTTTTCCAACAAGGATCTCTTAATCACAAACATATTATACCAATAATGGCAGACCTAAATCATTATACGCATATGGTCTACCCCTACTTATTTTATAGAAAACGACTTTATTTTTTACTCTTTTTTTGATAGAAGCTTTGACTTGAAGTACTTACGAACAGATGAGTCTATATCACCTGCACCCATGAAAATCACGATCCCTCCATTAATGAACGCAAGCGAATCTTCCAGAGATTCCTTATAGTAAATTTTCTGTTCTTTATCAAGCCTCTCGTTGCGCTCTGATATTGTTTCATATAAGTCCTTACTCGACTTACCTACTAGGTCTTCCCTACCGGCAACCTCATAAACTGGCAAAAGGCAAACCACGTCAGCGTCATCAAAAGCTTCTATAAATTCTCCAAAAACGTTGGTTAATCTCCTAACTTGGTGGGGTTGAAAAATTATAGTTATCTTTTGATTTGGATATTTCTCCCTCAATCCCTCAAGAGTTGATTTTACCTCAGTCGGATGATGACCATAGTCGCTAAAGAACAACGTGTCCTCTGGATATGAACGTTCGTTTGGCTCAAGTGGTTCAAGTCGTCTCCAAACTCCTTTGAATTTCTGAAAGGCGGTAAAGGCAGTGTTGCGCTCGATTCCTATAAGCTTAGCGACTTGCCAAGCTGCTTCGGCATTGAGTTGGTTAAATTTACCCGGCAAGCTAAGGGGCCAATCTAAACTAATGCCCTTCTCGTTAAAAAAAACTAACCTGCAACTGACACCCATTATCGCTCTCTCCGTATATTTATTTTGCGAATTCATAATCGCTATAGATTCTGAAGAAAGGTTTTTAAGATATTGATTAAATCCGTCCACCACTCCATTTATGTCTCCATAAGTATCTAGGTGGTCTTTATCAATATTGGTAACGACCGTAATCTTGGGGCGGTAATTCCAGAAAGCTCTGTCGTATTCATCCGCTTCAATGACGAGGTATTCGCCCTCCCCTTTCCTAAAATTGCTCCCGCCAAACTCTGGCAATCTAGTCCCTACTATTACGGTTGGATCCAATCCTGCCTCAACTAGAATCATGGCAAGCATACTAGTAGTAGTAGATTTCCCGTGCGTCCCCGATACGGCTAGAGTAATGTATTTCTTTGTCAGCTCTCCTAGGGCTTCTGCGTATTTTAAAGTCTTAATACCAAGCGAATTAGCTTTTTGAAGTTCCAAATTATCCTCTTCCACAGAAGATGTATAAATAACCTTCTCTAAACTTGCGTCAATAAGATTCTCGAACTCCCCTCCCGTCTGAATCTCGACGCCCTTCTTCTCTAAGAACTCCGTAATATCTGAAGCGACTAAGTCTGAACCGGAGACGCTATATCCTTCGGATAAATAATATTGAGCGAGTGCGCTCGTTCCTATCCCCCCGATACCTATGAAGTGAACTTTAGCCATATTTCTTGAGCCACCTCCCGGATTCGAACCGGGGACCTACAGTTTACAAAACTGTTGCTCTAACCAGCTGAGCTAAGGTGGCGCTGCTTATACCTAAGAAAGGTGTGCACGAAGAGGGATTCCCTTCGACAAGCTCAGGGCGAGACATCCTTCTTCAACTATGCTTCATCGCACCACACTTGCACTGAGCAAGCGCAGCGCGTCGAAGTGTGCACGGAGAGGGATTCGAACCCCCGAAGGCGCAAGGCCGCCAGATTTACAGTCTGGTGCAATAGTCCACTCTGCCATCCGTGCAAGTAGCTAAGACCAAGTTTAAACAAGGTCTCTACTATCTTCAAGGGAGAAGGTTATAGCTTCTTTGATTTAAGCTGTTTACTAATAAAATTATCAGCCTTCATTACTAGAATTTTAGTCCTACGGAGCAATTTGTCTTTCATCTTCAAAAAGAAGTTATCCAACTTCTCAAGGGGTAAGGACGTCCTTCCATTTCCTCTATCTTCTTCGTCTTTATCTTCTAGTCGAGGGACTGCAGCCGCCATCAGATAAACAACAATTGCCAAAGATGTCATTACTAGAAGCTCTAAAATTAGATTAGCCATATTAAGCTTATTTTAACATAAAGATAGGCCTACAGTTCCAAACGATAGAACTCATCAAGCCTAATATTCTCTCCTGTTTTGGCGATAGTCTGTTTAATCAATTCTTCAATAGTTTGGCTTTCGTCTTTAATAAATGCCTGTTTAAGAAGACCATCAATATCCTCAGGGTCCATCGCTACAATTTGCATAGCTAAATTCTGAGCTAGCTCCTGGAATGGGTCTGATTTAGTTACGAAATCTGTTTCGCATCCAAGACGAAGGACTGTCCCCACCCTATTGTTGTGAACATATGCCTTAACAATACCGGCTTTTATTTCTCTATCTGACTTCTTATCAGCCTTAACTATCCCCCTCTCTTTGATAATCTCCATTGCCTTCCCAAAATCGCCCCCAGCTTCTTCAAGAGCACGTTTTGCATCCATTACACCTGCACCAGTTTCTTCTCTTAATTTCTTGATATCTTCTTTGCTCATTTATTTAATTTCTTTATTTGCCTCTTTTATTGGAGACTCTGATTCCTGAACGAGCGCACCTTCGGCAGGAACCTTTTGCTCGCCCTTCTCTTCGACTAAAGTAGCGGGGACTTTCTTCCTAGCTTCTATAATCATTTCTTTAATCTTGTTAACAATAAATTCGATGCTTTTGTTGTTGCGATCGTTAGCGGGGATTCCATAATCTACTTTATCTGGGTCGGCATCCGTATTAAGAATGCCAATTATTTTAACTCCTGTTTGTCTTGCTTCTTTAGCTGCGATATCGTTGCTATTTAAATCTGCTACGAACATTAGAGACGGAGCTCTATCTAGGGTTGCAATACCTCCAAAAAGTTTTTCCAGTTTAAGAAGGTCTCTTTCTAACCCTAGCCGTTCTTTCTTAGTATATTTTTCAAGCTCTCCACTTGCCTTGTCTTCTTTAAGTTTTTTTAGATATCGAACCCTCTTAGAGATGGTCTCTGTGTTTGTGAGTGTTCCGCCAAGCCATCTTTCTGTTACGTATGGTAATTCGAGTTCTTCGGCGGCCTCTCTAATAATCCCTTTAACCGATGGGCTAGTGCCCACAAATAAAATCAGACCCTGCTTACTAATCACGTCTTCAATTACAGTTTTGACTGTTTTAAAAGCTGAATATGTCTTCCTAAGATTAATAACACCAAAACCCGACCTATTGGCTAAAATAAATGGGCGCATCTTAGGGTTGGTGCGAGACTTAGAACGTCCGTAGAAAACACCGAGCCCCATCATCTCTTCCATAAGCTTGGCTTCTTCAGGGTCTAAAGATTCGACCACTGATTGGGCGACCTCTTCGACTTCTTCCTTATCTATTGTGACCTCTTTTTCTTCCATGAGTTGCGAGCCCAAGAATATCATTAAAATACTCAGCGGGCAAGATTATAAGATTAATTAGTTCGACGATGTTTCCCGCGCCATTTTTTGATTTTTTCGTGGTCTCCAGATATTAAATCACTCGGCACTGAATAGCTTCTACCCTTATGCTTAAATACTTCTGGCCTTGTATAGGCTGGCACGCCGACTCCCAACCTCTTCTCCTCTAGGGACAACTCTTTACCCAAGACTCCTTTTATATGACGAGAGACGGCATCGACAATAGCCATCGCGGGCAATTCTCCACCAGTTAATACATAGGGGCCAGTAGACACTTGCTCTACGTTTACTCCAAAACCGGTTTTACTAGATAAAACTTTTATGAATCTTTCATCTAAACCTTCGTAGCGACCAGCAATAATCACAATATGCTTTGGCCCCTTAGAGAGATTCGTTGCCATCTTATTATCAAAAATCTTGCCTGAAGGTTCTGTGACTAAAACTTTGACTGACTTCTTGGATCTGCCCTTTAAGATGTGTTGCATGGCCTTCACCAAAGGTTCAACCTTAATTACCATCCCCGGTCCCCCGCCATACGCCTTGTCATCGACTTTATTATGCTTGTCATCTGTAAAATCACGAAGATCGTAGAATTTAACCTTAATAAGGCCCTTTTTAACCGCCCGACCAAGAACGGACTCTTTTAAATAGGGTTTTAGAACTTCTGGGAAAATTGTAAGAATGTGAAATGTCATTAAAGACAGTGTAGAACAAAAAAAGAACCGCCCCAAGGTGGTTCTTTGAAGCCTTGATTGATTACAAGTCGTTCTTTATATCGTCTATGACCTTGTTAATCGTTGCTCCACTAAAATTATCT
>JAHJZF010000010.1 GCA_018826645.1 Patescibacteria group bacterium
AAGCAGAGAGGAGTTTTAGGAGAGTACAGGTTGGAAACATTATTGAAGAATGTTTTTTCACCCAAAGAATACAAAATGCAGTATGGGTTCAAGAATGGCGATATTGTAGACGCCGTTATCTTTGTTGGCGAAAAGATTATTCCAGTTGATTCAAAATTCTCTCTCGAGAATTACAATCGCATCGTTGAAGAGACAGATTCAGATAAGAGAGAAGAATTGGAGAAAGTTTTTAAACAAGACCTTAAGAATCGAATCGATGAGACAGCAAAGTATATTCGTCCCGAAGAAAACACTACAGAATATGCCTTTATGTTTATTCCCGCAGAAGCCATCTTTTATGACCTGCTCAACAATGAAGTGGGCGCCATCAAGTCTTCAACGCGAGATTTAATAGAATATGCCATTAACGACAAAAAAGTTTATATCACTTCTCCCACGACCTTCTATGCATATCTGCAGGCGATGCTCCAAAGTGCTAGGGATTATCGCATTCAAGAATCCACTAAAGAAATCTTGAAGAACGTATCAATGCTCGGCAGACATCTCGAGGCGTATCACGAACACTACAACAAGGTGGGAGACCACCTAGGCACTGTCATCAACGCCTATAACAGATCAGCTAAAGAATTTGGGAAAATAGATAAAGATGTGACTAGGTTGACTGGGGAATCTATGGGAGTTGAAACGCCTCTCTTAGAGAAGCCGGTTTCTGATGAAGAATAGTTTGGAAGAAGAAAAGTGGGTGCTCTTTTTGAAAAAAGTGAAGCTTTTTCGTTTTGTCCCGTTTACAGATTTTGTAATCACAGCGGGTTCTTTGGCTACTGGAAAACTTCATCAGGGTTCCGATTTCGATGTGATTGTAGGAGCAAAGCAGGGAAGGATTTTTACTAACCGTTTTTTTGCGCACCTGATTTTTGGATTGTTCGGATATCGACGTAAAGGTGTTGATCATAAAATTGATTCTAAGGATAAGATTTGCTTAAGCCATTTTGTGACTCCAGCCAGTTTTA
This sequence comes from Patescibacteria group bacterium, assembly GCA_018826645.1. Classification (GTDB taxonomy): domain Bacteria; phylum Patescibacteriota; class Minisyncoccia; order UBA6257; family Colwellbacteraceae; genus 1-14-0-10-42-22. The sequence goes on from JAHJZF010000010.1 coordinate 1,011, forward strand.
GGTTGAGTGGTCCCAAGAATGCCTACTGGCAACATTTATATCAGAAATTAGTTCCGATATTAGGGAACGAAGAGGTCCTGACGGATTTTTTCGAAGCTAATGATTGGTTAAATCCGCGAAGAGTTTACAAAAGAGATTCTAGATATTTGGGTGACTCAAAATCTATATTGAGAAAATTCATAGAGATAATTCTTGGTGGATGGTTCGGCGATTTATTAGAGAAGTTAAAGTTTATTCAAATTTGGGTCATAAAGAGGGGAGTGCACAAAAGATTAGGACATAAACCCGCCTTTGTGTGTAGTGACGACGAACTGCGTTTTCATATAGACACAAAGCGGATAGACGAAATGGTAGAAAAGAATGAGGTGCGTTAAGGCTTGACAATAGCCCCCTTTTTGTCTTATAAAGCTTACCGCACTATGAATTTAAAACCATTGGCCAATAGGGTCTTTTTAGAGCCCATAGAGGAAGAGACAACCACGAAGTCGGGAATTGTTATTCCTGAAACCGTCGACAAAGAACGCCCTCAAAAAGGTAGGGTTTTAGCGGTCGGTCCGGGAAGATTTAACGAAAAAGGCGAGCGCATTCCCCTCTCTGTAAGAGAAGGAGATGTGGTTCTCTTTAAGAAGTATGGACCTGACGAAATAGAAATAGATAAAAAGAAATATTTAGTCGCAGACGAAGACGACATTTTAGCCGTCATAGAAGAATAAAAAAATGGCAAAAGAAATTATATTTGACGAGAAGGCTCGTAAGGGCGTTAAGAGAGGATTAGACAAATTAGCTGACGCAGTTCGTATGACGCTTGGCCCTCGTGGACGAGCGGCCTTAATAGAAAAGTCATATGGCACTCCTCAAGTTACTTTTGATGGCGTAACTGTGGCAAAAGAGATTGAACTGGAGGACAAACAAGAGAATTTAGGAGCAGAGCTAATTAGACAGGCTGCTGACAAAACTAACGACGTAGTGGGGGATGGAACTAGCACTTCGGTTGTTTTGGCGCAGGCGATGATTGATGAAGGAGAAAAGTTAATCCAAGAAAAAGGTTTTAACGTCATTCAATTGGCGGAGAAACTTAAACAAGAAAGCATTGTTGTGATTGAAGCGCTGGAGGCACAGAAAGAGCCCGTAGACGACAACAAGAAGGTAGAAGAGGTGGCTACGCTTTCTTCTAAGGATAAGGAGATTGGCAAGTTGATAGCAGAGGTCATGGAGAGTATTGGCAAGGATGGAGTGGTGACAGTAGATGACTCCAACACCATCGGCAACTCATACGAGATAGTGGAAGGAATGCAATTCGACCGCGGATACGTTTCTCCCTACATGATTACGGACCAAGAAAGAATGGAGGCAGTCTTGGAGAATCCATACATTCTTGTAACGGACCAGAAAATTTCAGCCATTTCAGACCTTTTGCCCGTTTTGGAAAAAGTAATGCAAAGCGGTAAGAAAGAGTTGGTATTAATTGCTGACGATATTGACGGAGAAGCACTTGCCACACTAGTGGTTAATAAATTAAGAGGCGTATTTAACGTTTTGGCAGTAAAGGCGCCCGGATTTGGAGATAGAAAGAAAGAGGTGCTTCAGGACATTGCTGTGATAACGGGCGCAAGCTTTATTTCTGGTGATTTAGGCAAGAAGTTAGACTCAACAGAATTAACCGACCTCGGAAGCGCCGAGAAGGTAGTCTCCGATAAAGACGATACGACCATTGTTGGAGGTAAGGGTGATAAAGGAGAAATCTCGAATAGAGTTAATCAACTCAAGAGTCAGCTAGAGATGACGGACTCTGATTTTGACCGCGAAAAGATTGAAGAGAGATTAGGTAAGCTTTCTGGTGGAGTAGCCGTTATCAGGGTAGGTGCACCAACTGAATCAGCCCAGAAAGAACTTAAAGATAGGGTTAACGACGCCGTCTATGCGACTAGAGCGGCCATGGAAGAAGGCGTAGTGCCCGGAGGTGGCATGGCGCTCTATAATGTTGATTTAGTTAAGAATCGCAGAATGCCAACGGATAAAATAGGAGAAGCTGTTCAAGCCATTTTAAAGAGAGCATTGAACGCTCCAGTTAGGGCAATAATCTTCAACAGCGGGGGAGACGAAAAAACCTTCAAAGAATTTGAGCGCAGAAAGAGCGAATCTAATGATGGATGGCTTGGGTTTGATGCCCTTACGAATAAGATAATTAACCTTAAAGAAGTAGGCATCAACGACCCCCTGAAAGTAACTAAGGTTGCTTTCCAAAACGCTATTTCAGTAACTTCTACTTATCTAACTTTGGGAGCTACTATAACGGAAGTTCCTAAGAAAGAGAGTGAATCTCCTATGTCTGGGATGCAGGGCATGTAAGGCATCTTTTAGGAGTGGTATAATTATTTCCATGACATCAATCAACTACATTCTAATAGGTGTGGGTTTGCTGGTCCTTTGGCTGGCTTTCACATACAACGCATTGGTCAGAATGCGTTTAAGAGCTAAAGAGGCTCTTTCTGACATAGATGTTCAATTAAAGCGTCGTTTTGATCTTATCCCCAACATAGTCGAGACAGTTAAGGGATATGCGAGTCACGAAAAGCAGGTCCTAGAGAACGTTACTAAGGCTAGGGCCGATGTGGCCAAAAACGAAGGCAATCCTTTAGAAAGAGAGGGCGCTGAGAACGCGCTGTCCAACACTCTAAAAACGCTTTTTGCAGTAGCCGAGAATTATCCCGACTTGAAGGCCAATGCTAATTTTCTAGATCTCCAAAGAGAGCTTTCAGATACGGAAAACAAAATCCAGGCATCCAGAAGGTTCTTTAACACAATGGTTAAAGACCTTAATACTAAAGTTCAATCTTTTCCTGCCAACATGGTGGTAAAGATGCTCGGCTTTAAGGAGATGGAATTCTTTAAAACAGAAGAGGGCGAGAAAGAAGTGGTTCAAGTGAAATTCTAGAGTGGCCTCACTCTACACAAACAAATCTAAAAACATTCGCAAGACCTGGATTCTATTCAGTGGTTTTTTTATTTTTGTAATCGGGGTTGGTTGGGTGTTCTCTCAGGTTTATGGCAACAGCACCATTCTCTATATGGCTGTTTTTTTCAGCGTGACGATGAGCGTCATTAGCTATTGGCAGTCGGACAAAATTGTATTAGGAATGCATAAGGCAAGTGAGGTAACGATGAGGACCAACCCAGAGCTTTATCGAATAGTAGAAAACCTATCTATCACAGCAGGGCTTCCTATGTCTAGGGTTTACGTCGTCCCTGAGCTTGCGCCGAATGCTTTTGCTACGGGTAGAAATCCTGAGCATGCAGTGGTGGCGGTGACGGAAGGACTTTTGCAGAGACTAGATAGAAGTGAACTAGAGGGGGTGCTTGCGCACGAACTGTCTCACGTTGGCAACAGAGATATATTGGTCTCTACCGTAGCAGTCGTTCTTGTGGGGTTTATCTCTCTCCTAGGAAATATGTTTATGCGTTCGATGATGTTTGGGGGCAGAAGAGACGATAGAAGTACCGGTCCCGTTTTAATATTGATTGGTGTGGCGGTAGCTATTTTGGCGCCGATATCTGCTAGTTTGATGCAGTTAGCGATATCTAGAAAAAGAGAACTCTTGGCGGATAGTTCGGGAGCACTTTTAACTCGTTATCCAGAGGGATTGGCGAGCGCTCTTAGAAAAATATCTTCAGACCCAACGCCCATGCGGTCTGCGAACAATACCACAGCCCACCTGTGGGTAGCCGACCCCTTTAAGGGTAAGAAGGCGATGGGGTTTATGCATAAATTATTCTTGACTCATCCTCCAGTTGAGGAGAGGATAAGGGCATTAGAAGGATTAAAAGTATGAAACTAGAAGACCTGCATAATAAAGCAGAAGGCTTGGGAGAAGTAGAACAGCTTAAAGTTGTTATTTTAGAATTGGGTCAGATAGCAGAAGAAAGAGGAGTAGAGGTTGAAGAATTAAAAGAGGCTCTAGAGGAAGCAATAGAACAAGCTCGTAAAGATTCTCTCACTGGGATATTGAATAGGGGGGGATTTGAGATGGAAGTTGAGAGAAGAAAGCAAAGCAAGACATCGATAATATTTATCGACGTAGACGATTTCAAAAGCATAAACGATACTTATGGTCATGATGTTGGAGATAGGGTTCTTCAAATAATTGCTAGGGTCATTGACAAGGTGGCCAGGGCAGGAGACGAATTAGTTAGGCTTCCAGAAGCTATTACGGGACGTATTGGGGGTGACGAGTTTGCCATAGCCTTGCCGGGAGCGGACGAGAAGGGGGCAGAAGAAGCATTAAGAAAAATCGTTAAAGCGGTTGAATATACGCCTATCGAGGTAGAGAGAGAGGTTGATGGAGAAATTATTAAAGAAGTTATTTTTATGAAAATTTCAGGTGGGGTGGGCGAAAGTATGGGTGGTGCCGACGAGGAAATGTATGAAGAGAAGAAGAGAAGAAGGGAAGAAGAGAATGCCCCTGAATAAACAAAATACCCAGTATATGAAATATAAACTGGGTAAAACGATTGTAATAGCAGTCGGGGGTTCTGTTGTTTATCCGGACAAAATAGATGTTGAGTTTCTCAAACGTTTTAAGAAATTTATAGAGGGATTTACTAAAAGAGGGACTCAATTTGTTCTAATAGTTGGAGGAGGAAAATTGGCGCGCAATTATATTGAAGCAGCCAGTGGGGTAGCATCTGTTACTGATGAGGACAAAGACTGGATTGGAATCCATGCCACTCGTTCAAATGCCCAGCTTGTGCGCACTATTTTCGAGAAGATTGCCGACCCGACAGTTATAGACAATAGGCACAAGGTAAAAAAGCTTAAATATCCTGTAACAGTAGGAAGTGGTTGGCAACCAGGATGGTCAACAGATTATGTGGCTACTGTCACCGCCCATGATTTGGGCATACGTGAAGTGATAATTGCGGGAAAGCCAGATTTTGTATACGACAAAGATCCTCAGAAATACAAAAACTCAAAGGGCCTACCTCATCTTAGTTGGAAAGAATATAGAAAACTTACGGGGAGCAAGTGGGTGCCCGGCACTAGTTCTCCAGTAGATATTGTTGCCGCTCGTTTCGCTGAAAAAAATAAAATGAAAGCAGTCGTTGTTGGTGGGAAAGATTTGGAAAATTTCAGTTCTCTGTTGAGGGGGCAGGATTTCAAGGGTACACTAATCGAGTAGTTATCAGGAAGGGTGCCGGAGTGGTCTAACGGAACGGCTTGGAAAGCCGTGACCCGAAAGGGTCCCGTGGGTTCGAATCCCACCCCTTCCGCAAAGTAGTTAATAAATAAATAAAGGTCGTCTTAAGTAATAGATAAATACATGGAAATTAAAGACAAAGAATATTGTAGTAGAAGCAAAAAGGGGATGGGGTGCTCTGGTGACTCTGGGGGTTTTCTTCTATGGATGGCTGGGTGGCTTTTCACCATTGGCTTTCTGCACCTTACATTTTGGAAAGGCGTTCTCGCGTTAGTTGCTTGGCCATACTTTTTGGGTACAGGAATCTCTCTATAGAGGAGTCGAGTTTTTTTTGCTCATTAGTTTGATATATGCTTAAGGCATGAAAAAAGGCACAGCAATAACGATAGGAGTAATAGTAATTTTGGCAGCTCTTTTTGCGTTGCAGAAAAGTGTGCCCCAAGAAGAGGTCGTGGATAAAGATGTTGTTAGCGTAGATGTTTTGGATAATGGCCGCGAAGCAGGCCAAGAAGTTATTGGTCAATGGATTAGTATAGAAGATGTCAATTATGTTTCTGAAATTAATGGAGACGGCTCTTATAAAGAGATATACGATGGACAGATTGTCTCCGAAGGGACTTGGGAAATTTTGACCACTCTTGAGAATGAGGGATTGGGCATTGACTCCACGTTTGATAGGCAAGTTTTCTTAAAGAAAACAGATGGGCAGAACGGAGAAATATTTTATTACCAAATACCCGAACAGGAGGAGGATAGACTAGTCCTCGTGTATCTTTTCGGGGATGTGTTGATGTTTGAAAGAGCGGTACCGAACTAATGGAAGAGATATCTTTCGAAGATTTTGAGAAGCTCGATATTCGGATAGGCAAAATTTTGTCTGCTGAAAAAGTGCCAGATACAGACAAGCTGGTTAAGCTTGTTTTTGATATGGGGGATCATGAGCGACAGGTGGTGGCGGGTATTGCAGAAATCGTGGAAGACCCGGCCGAACTTATTGGTAAGCAGGTGCCTGTTTTAATAAACCTTAAGCCGAGAACGTTAAAAGGAAAGGAAAGCAACGGCATGATTTTGGCCGTAAACGTAGATGGCAAACCGACTTTTATGAGCCCCGAGAAGCAGGTTCCGCCGGGTAGTCCGATAACGTAGACTTAGGTTTGCTGACTTGCTATATTTAGGTTAATGAAGCCCCAAAGAACAAGGGTCGCTCTTTTGGTCGGAGGCCCATCATCGGAACACGAAGTATCCCTTTCAAGCGGTCGGGTCGTCCATAAACATCTAGACCACGATAAGTATGAAGTTATCCCAATCGTCGTGGGTAAGAAAGGAGAGTGGCCAATAGAACAAAAACAGTTGCCAGACATAGCCGACGTAGCCCTTATCATAATGCACGGCGAATATGGCGAGGACGGAACGATTCAAGAGATATTGCGAGATTTAGATATGCCCTATACATGGAGTGATGTGATGGCGAGCTCTCTGGCAATGAACAAACCTCTTTCATATAGAGCTTTTAGGGCTAATGGGATGGATACTCCAGAAGCAAAGATTGTTAATAGGCATAATTTTCATGCCGTGGATTACGACACATTTGAATTACCTGCGATAGTTAAACCAGCTGACAGGGGTTCGTCTGTTGGCATGAGTTTGGTTCGCAGATTGAAAGACATTGAAGACGCTCTTCATAAAGCATTAACCTACAGCAAAGTGGCTATGGTGGAGAAATATATTCCAGGCAGAGAGTTTACTTGCGGAGTTTTAGACGACGGCATGGGGAATATATTTCCACTACCTGTAACAGAGATTATTCCTAAAACAAGCAACTTTTTTGACTATAACGCTAAATACATTGTCGGTGCTTCCCATGAAATAACGCCAGCCAATCTTTCTGAAGAAGAGAGGGGAAGATTACAAGCCACGGCCGTAATGGCTCATCGGGCAGTGGGTGCATCCGGCGCTTCGCGTACGGATATGATTATGGGAGAAGATGGAAAACTTTATGTTTTAGAGGTGAATACGATACCAGGGATGACAGAAACTAGCCTTCTGCCTCAAGGCGCTATAGCCCATGGGATTACTATGACTGAATTACTAGACAGAATTATCGAATCTGCCCTCATTCGACATAAATCTTTGGGCTAAATTTAAATATGTTGCCCTCCGAAGAGATAAAAGAAAAACTAGACATAGTGGAATTCCTTAAGGGTTACCTTGAGGTGAAGCAATCT
>JAHJZF010000011.1 GCA_018826645.1 Patescibacteria group bacterium
CCAATGGATTTTCTTTTTTCCAAACTCCAACATCCCATGCAATAAACCAGACCCTGTCGGCCCATTCAAATTTATCAAGATGTTTCTCGGCGTTTCTAAGATCGTGGCCATCTCCACGGGAAAGGACAGAAACCTCTTCTCCTTTTTCTTCTAATGAATTGATTAGATGTGAACCAATCAGCCCCCTTCCTAAAATCAAGTTTTTTCTATAAACCTTCTGACTCATTGTCTAAATATACTACGAATTTAGACCTACATGAGCAAGTAAGTTTATTTATCTGCTCAATAGAAAAATCGTCGATTTAATCGACGATTTTCACCTCTTAAAAATTGCTTAATCAAATATTAGAGAACCCTTCTCTAGAATCGATTTCCTGATAACCCTTAATAAGCTCTTCAACTCCATCTTGGATAGAGTGGTCTGGTTTAAATCCAGTTCCCTCAATTTTCTCGTTTGAAACTATATAATCTCTCTTGTCCGGATCTTCTCCTTCTGAGATTTCATATTCAAACCCTGGCACCTGCTTCTTAATCTCCTCGCAAAGCTCCTGTTTACTAAGGTTGGCGGTTGATAGGCCAAGGTTATATGCTTCGTCTTTCATCTTCTCAAAATTATCCATGGCATGAACAAATGCCTTAACCACATCTCGGACGTGAATGTAATTTCTTTTAGCGTGAGGCTGAAACACTTTCATCTTGCCCTCTTTAACCGCGGTGAATACAAAGTCGTTTACCAAGAGATCTAAGCGCATCCTCGGACTGATGCCAAAAACAGTCGCCAAACGCAAGGCGATAGCCTCTCCATCCTCCAAAAGCGCCTTTTCTGCATCAACCTTAAGTTTCCCATACAGAGAAACCGGATGAAGGGGGCTCTGCTCATCACAGAAACTTGTTCCCTCTTCCATATATCCGTAACCGCTGTTGGTGTTCGGAAATATTATCTTCTGAGTATTTTTATCACGAAGCTTAATAATCAGCTCTATGGCATCAAGGTTCACCCCCTTTGCCTCCTCAGGGCTCTTGTCACAAAGAGGTGCACCAACTAAAGCAGCTAAAGGAATTATGAAATCTTTATCCTTGATATGCTCGCTCATCAACTCTTCGTCGCGGACATCCCCTTTAATTAAATTAAAGTTTTTGTGATACATCACATCAAAGAGCGACCGCTGACCGAACATAAAGCTGTCTATAACAGTTACTTCGTGACCCAACTCCAAAAGTTTTGGAACTAAAACCGAACCGATATATCCAGCGCCTCCTGTTACTAATACTTTACTCATGATGTATTGATTCTATATTTCTTTTGGATTAATAGGAAAGTAAAACTCGATTCCTTTTTCAATTAATTCTTGATTATTGGCTAAAATCTCCTTTTTAAAATTCCAGGCGAGCACGTAATAAATGTCAGGCAACTCTTTAAGCTCTTTCTCGATTAGAATCTCTAAATGAGAGCCCGGCGAATACAAGCCACGGCGTGATTCATTTTTCTCGACCAGATAATCTAGGTGTCTAGAATCTATGCCAAAATAATTCATCAATGTGTTGCCTTTTACTGGTGCGCCCATGCCAAAAATCTTTTTCCCTTCTTTTTTCGCCTCACTAAGATAGTGCAGGTTCTCCTGCTTCATCTTTTCAAGCTTCTTCGCAAATTCAACATAAGTTGAGAATTCGTTGCTCTTATCTTCCTCCTCTTTTTTAAGGAAATCTAAAAGCTGTCCCGAAGATTCTTTAGCACCCTTGTGCGTTACATATGCCACTATTGAACCCCCGTGAGCTGGCGTTAAGTAGGCATCAAACGTGGAAAGACCGTGGCGATTCAAAAGCGTTTCTACGTTCTTTAGGTTGTAGTAAAGCAGGTGCTCATGATAAATCTGGTCAAAAGCCAAATTTTCCACGATTCGCTTCATATACAGAAATTGAATAACAAACACGCCGTCTTCTGCCAAAACTTCTTTTATCCCTTCGCACACAGAGTGCAGTTCTTCAAGATGGAAGAAGAACCCAGCAGCGTTAACAACATCAAACTTCTTCTCCAAATTTTTAGCGGATTCTAGGTTGAAAAAGGCATGCACAGTGGGAATGCCAGCCTCATTCGCTATTTTCGCCGGCACCGTAGCCGACTCTACGCCGAGCACATCATAGCCGAGGTTTTTGAAATGTTTGAGCTGGGTGCCATCATTAGAGCCAAGGTCCAATACCGATTTGTTCTCAACTCCACTAAAGAATCTCTTATCAACCTCTTCGGCAACTGACTTAAAATGATCGCTTAATGTTTTGGTCACTCCAGATAAATAGGTATGCTCAGCGAACATGGTCTCTTTAGGAACCGTATAATCCAATTGCGGTGTACAACAATCCATACAGAAAACGACGTGCAACGGATAGAATGGCTCCTTGCCAACCTCTTCTTTTTTTAAAAAATGATTACCCCACGGTTGAAACCCGAGGTCGATCGCCAATTCTAATTTATCCGAATCGCACACCCGGCAGTTTTTAATCAACCTCTCTGAATCACAAACAATGTTTTTATTACTCATATCGCCCTGTATTGTAGCTTAATTAAGGAAGAATTTCATAAAACTCCTCAACATACCCTTTCCGAACCCAGCATGGAAAACGAGAAACGCGCTTGAATCCTTCGACCTCTTTTACCATCTCATATACCAGAAGGTTTTTATTGTCTGCGCCTGGAAAAAGTGGCGCCTGGTGTTCTTGATTAATGCTCATAAAATACTTCGAGTTTTGCTTAATATCGCACAAGTATTTTTTAACGATCTTTCTGCTCATTTCTGGAAAAGAGTCCTGGTTAAGAACAAGGTCAAACTTCCTGTTGGCAAACTCCCAGTATGGTAATACGCGAATAGCCTCCTTCGAGCCAGATTCTCCGTATAAAACAATATGCGTATCCGGCAAAGCTTTAATAAGGTGCCATGCAGTCATCACGTTCATAATTGGAAGATCAAAAAGCGAATACTCTTTGAATCCAAATCGGTGAGCATAAAATGCCACCTTGCCCAGCCCGCCTCCAATTTCTCCAATATGAGCGTCTTTACCAACTATCTCACTAACACGCCAAGCCGCGTATAGAGCCCACAAATCTCGAAAATCTACTCCTCCCTTCTTCAAACTAAGCTTAAAAAGCCCGCCCTCTACGTTTGGCGGAATAATTTTGATGCCAAGGTGGCCCTCAATACCAGCAACAAGTAAGTCTGGATCGACATAAATATTTTTCTTTTCGACATATGGCACAACGGCTTCATAGGGCAAAATGCCCACCGCCTCAGCAAAAGAAGCCAGGAAGTCTTTTAGCATTGCGACTCCTTTCTTTTTCAAATATGAGCTGGAACTTATACGTCGGAACTCTCCGGCATTACCAGAAATACCGTATGTAGATTTTCTCTGATGCATATTGACAAGGTAGTCGGCCAAACCATTCGGGTCACCGGAGTCCAGTATTTTTAGCAGGTCATCGTGATACACGCTTCTATTGTTATCCCACGCATCGTTATACACTTTCTCCAAAACATACTTCTTCTCATCCTCCAATGCCTTCCGATAAGCAATTAAAACCCTTTTGGCGAGGGCAACGTCCTCGTCCCCAACGAAAAAAGTTTTAATCTCCAACTCTCCCTTGGGAAATCCTTTAGGCATAGAATGAAAAAAGAAATTCTGGTCATGGCCCGCTATAAGATGTATGCGAATCTTTTGGAAAAGAAGGCGGAAACCACCTTCCCTGATTGCGTCTATAATTTTTTGGTACGTCAGCATAGAAATATTACCTATAGCGGCTTACCTATCATTTTAAAAATATCCTCAAAACGTTGTTTGGTAGAATGCTCCCGTTGGGTACGCTCATATCCGGCCTTGGCAATCGCTTCGCGCTCATCAGAGTGGGCCAGATAGTATTTAATCTTTTCTACTAAATCTTTCTCATTCTTATACACGACGATTTCTTCGCCCAACTTATAATAATCCTTCATATCATCTGCATCTTGAGTCATCTCTAGTGTTCCGCATGCTGGTACTTCAAAGTGACGCGATTTCACTTGAGCGTTTCTTTTCATAAGCCACGAACGCATATTGTCAAAAAGGTTTTGAATATCTAATTTGATAGGGAGGCCCTTTTCTCCAAAATACGCTCTCCGAAAAAATAAGCGCACTATTGGTCGCCAACCGAAATAAAATGCGGGTGTATTTAAAGACAGGACAATCTTACTTCGGTTGATAATTCTAATAAGCTCTTCTTGGCTAATCGGCCCCTCGGGCCAACCCACTCCTCGAACAAACACATCAACACCCTTGCTTCGTAAATAATGGATAAGCTGTTCTCTTGGCTTCGACCAAAGACCGACGAAACTGACGTCGATGTCTTTTTTGACATTCTCCAGCTTACGATAAGTCTCCAAATCTACGCCTGGCTGATGATGAATAATGTTCTTACATCCGATGCTCTTGTACTTTTTTATCGCCCGACCATCGTAAGTAAGAATCCAATTGAAACAATGTGCAAAATGACGACTCACTCGCTCCCAACGCCATGTGTCATCGTCCCCGATATAAACAAGCTCCGTAGAAGTCTCGTCTTTTACTTTACGATAGATTTCCTTACCAAGGTCGTATTCATTAAACCCCGCTAAACACACATCTGGTTTTTCGGTTGTAATATATTCCCAAAACATCTTGCGGGCACCTTCCAGCCCTCTAACTAAAATGGCTTCGTCAATATAAAAAATATCTACCGTGTGTCCATGCTCTTCCGCAACAGCTTTGAGCGGAAGATACTCTAAATAATAGCTTGTAGAGCGCCTACCCAGATTATTCCAACTTCTATCGTATTCGTGCTTATAGTTAACTAATAATATTTTCATTCAGTGTCTATATATTTTGTGTCGGCATCACGTAGAGATAGGATTGGATTTTCTATCGGCCATTTGATGCCGAACTTCGGCTCGTCCCACTGATAGGCAAACTTCCCCGCTGGATTATAGTACGAAGACTGCTTGTATTGAAAAATTACTTTATCAGTAAGCGCTAAATATGCATTTCCATGCATTGGTGGGACCAAAACTCGCCAATGATTTTCATCGTTTAAATCAAATGATTCCCACTTTCCAAACTCAGGAGATTTTTTATCACAATTGACCACCACAAAAAAGACTTTTCCGTAAACACACGAAACTAACTTCCACGGCTCACTATCTCCATGAATACCGCGAAGCACATTCTTCTTAGAAATAGAGGTATCGTCTTCGACAAAATTAATATCAATACCGTGGTTCTTATATTCCAATTTATTATAGGTCTCAAGAAAAGACCCACGCAGGTCTTCAAAAAGCTCCCCTCCATCCGTAGTGGTTAGCTCGGGTTTAATAAGTAGCACTCCTTCGAGAGATGTTTTTTCAACCTTCATTTTCTAATTAATATTTATAATAGTCTTTGTTTAACCAACTTGATAGGTCATTATTGGTCGCCTTAGAAAGTTTTTTAATATCTTCACTAAAATAATCAATTAAATGCTCTATAAAGGTTTCTGATAATATAGATCTTTTTTTATTTACCGTATTCAGTCCAACCATCCTGTTCAATATGCCAAAACTATATCTTATTCGAAACAATGACTTTAGGGAGTCTCCCACACGAAATAGGGGCTTTAAAAAATCGAATCGGGCAATTTTATTCATATTTTTAGGAGGAAAAATATATCTATCATCAAATTCAACACCGAGAAAATCCAAAATTTTTCTATATTCACCCTTTGTATTGTTTTTAAGGTCGTCAAAAAAAACTATTTTAGTATTATCTTGGGGTACAAGAGAAAATAATTTTTCAACCTGTTCCCCTACCTTCGCGACATCTCCATACATTAATAATGCAGGTTCTTCGCAAAATATTGGAATTCTTTTACCCGATTTACGAATATCTTGTAGGTTCCAGGCCTCCTCAAAATCCTTTACATTCTCATCGGAATGAAAATAATTCTCCGAGTGTAGGGCATATGCAAGCTCTATAGGACTCCGAACCATTACAATAAATTTTGCTTTTGGATTAAGCTTTAGAATGTTGCCAACTGCTTTGTCGGAAAATAAATACCACGTAGATGCTTCGCCGATTACATCGTGCTGGGACGCAACCCCCTCAAAGCATTCTTTATATCTAGCTACAGTATTGTTACGCTTATTGAACTTGAGATCACTATTAAAATAGTGTGGCTCTTTGGGGTTTGATATAAAAATTTGTGGGTGCTCGCTCAAATATTCACTCATTGCAGTGGTGCCACATTTCGGTGCTCCAATTATAAAAAAGTTAGGAACTTTTTCAGTTCCTAAAATGCCTGGGATTTCCTGTTTCCGTCTATTAAACATATGAGTGGAGAGCCTCCTCTCTCATGCATCCTTTTCAAATATTGTCGGCTTGAAAAGCCCTAGCTCCACAAGCTCGCACATAATATGTCCAACAGCAATGTGGGCTTCTTGGATATGCCCCGTAACATTCGATGGGATATTCAACAAAATATCCACCTTACCTTTTAATTCCCCTCCGCTCTCGCCAGTAAAACCAACTGTTTTTGCTCCAATCTCCTTTGCTTTAAGAATTCCACGAATTACATTACCAGCATTTCCGCTTGTACTAATCCCAATTACAACATCGCCTGGGCGGACAACTCCTTCCACTTGCCTCTCAAAAAGGGAGTGATAGTAATAATCATTTGAAAGTGCAGTCATAATTGATACGTTTGTGTTCAACGCAACTGCGGGCAAACTTCTCCTTTCCATTGTGTACTTGCCAATCAATTCTCCGGCAATATGCTGGGCATCAGCTGCCGATCCTCCATTTCCAAACAGGACCAACTGGCCATTATTTTTATAACTATCAATAACCGCATTGGCTATTTCGATAATGGTGTCGGCGTGCATATCTACAACCCTAGTCAAAACATCAACGTGGTTGCGTAAATAATTTTCAGTTGTCTTCTTCATACAATAATTAAGTTACAAATTAACTCCTTGAACGTCAATGTTTTGATATCCTTAGGGTAAGTAATCGAAACAGTTGTATAACCCTATATTCTAACCCTTTTGAATTGACAATATGGGCTGATTATGGTAATCTATCTGCACTCTTGAAAGGAGCGCACATTGACTAGGCTTCCGAGCGATCTTGTTCCTTGGGATAAGATCGGAGACCCAACCATTCTTGCCGGCAAGTTCGGCAAGAGCCTGATCAGTCAGATGTTCAGAAGTCCCGCAGGGACTCTCGAGGAGTACACATTTTTCGGGCAAAACGACTGGTCCGTGGTTCTACCGGTGACAACCGACGGACTCGTGATCACCAATCACGAGTACAAGCAGGGTTGCCACCAAGTGATCCACGAGCTTCCAGCGGGAGTCGCCGATTTCTCCGCAGAGACCCCCGAGGCTGTCATGCGAAGGGAACTCATGCAGGAGACGGGATATGAACCGGCTGAGGTAATCTTCCTTGGCCCGCCGCTGTTCATGGCATCGAGGAGTTCGTGGACAAGGTTCCACGCCTTCCTCGCCACTGGATGCACAAAGATCGGCGGGCAGGCGCTCGACGAGACCGAGGACATCGTCACGGAGCTCGTGCCACTCGATGACTGGATTAGGCTCTGCCTGAGCCAATTGATCGAGCCGTCCGCGATCGTCACAACCTTCAGGTCCTTGCCCCACTTGGGCTACTCATTCACGAAGGAGTGACAACCAACCGCAGTAAGTGGGGTGCGGGCACAGCAAAGACGCCGTGTTCCGCCCCCACCCTGCGGTTTATTTATTTAAACCCCGCTTTTTCTAAACAAAGCTTCACGTATGGATGCCAACTCTTATCTATCTTCCCCAGCCATTTAACTTCAGAGAAATCCGATATACCAGACTTCTCAAAATCTACATCCGGCTTCTTGCTCAGCTCAACCGAATAAGCTGCATTTATCGTATGTCTCACATATCCTCCTTTAGGGTTTTCAAAAATAGTTTCTCCCATTAATAAAAATTCGGGTTTTCTATATC
>JAHJZF010000012.1 GCA_018826645.1 Patescibacteria group bacterium
GAAAAAATTCTTCAAGACCTTTTGAAAAGCCACAACCTTCACCCAGAAGAAGTCTTTTATATAGGAGATCAGACATCTGACATTGAAGCCGCAAGGAGCGTGGGCATCAGGTCGATAGCTGTTACTTGGGGGTTTAATTCAGAAGAAATCTTGCGAAAGCATAACCCAGATGGCTTTGTCACGACTCCGAACGACCTAGAGGATGTCTTTAAATCGTTGTGATTTATTGATAGAGTTCGTCTGAGGCTTGAGGGTCTATCCTGAGCCTGTCAAAGGGTTTACCCTGAGTTCATCAAAGGGTTTACCCTGAGTTTATCGAAGGGCGAGTGGCGGAACTGGCAGACGCGCTGGGTTTAAGCCCCAGTGAGAGCAATCTCGTGTGGGTTCGAGTCCCACCTCGCCTACACTTCAATAAATTCAGTGCAAGCAAATATGAAAATTCCCGTTTGGACAGATAAAAAATTAATAAAGGGTGCCGAACCCATCTTTTTAAAAGGCGCTAAAGATGTTGGCGTTCTTTTGTTGCACGGCTGGTCTTCTTCGCCACAAGAATTTAATCCCGATTTCACCGAGTCTACGGCGAAATATATTAATGACCTCGGCTATACCGTATATGTCCCTTTGCACAAGGGGCACGGCACAGAGCCTGAAGACCTTATCGACGTTAAATGGGAAGATTGGTTGGCTGGCGCTAGAGAGGCGTATGATTTTCTAGCGGAAACTACGGAGAACATTGTCGTAGGGGGCATGTCTATGGGGGCTAATCTTGCTCTTATGCTTGCGACAGAGAAGCCGGTCTTAGGAGTAATACCTATGGGCACCCCCATCTTTTTCAGATTCCACTTTCTGGGACTTATATACGCATGGTCTTTACGCAATAAGAAAGAATTAAGAAACAAAAAGTATAGAAAGAAAGATGTCTATATAGCCCATAAGAAGGTTCATTACCTTCAATATCCTCCTCAGAGCGCTTACGAGGCGATAGATTCTCGCAAACCAGTTAAAAGAATATTAAAAGACATCAAAGACCCAATTTTAGTCATGCATTCGATTACGGATAATGTTATCCATCCGTTCAGCGCCCAATATGTTTATATGAAAGTTGCATCGAAAGATAAAAAAATAAGCCTCATTAGAGATTCCTATCATTCATTTACTACGGACATGCATTCGGATAAGGCGAATAAGATTATAGGTGCATTTCTTGATAGAATTACTAATAGATTAAGATAGGAATATTTACTAACAATTTCACGCCGATAGTCAGCGGAGTAACTAATTCAGTAGAGAATTTTAGGAAAGGCCTCGAGAAGCTTGGTCATGAAGTTTTTGTTTTTGCTCCTGCCTATCCTGGTTACGAAGATAAAGACGACCATATATTCAGATATCCTTCCTCTCCACTTAAATATAAAGCCAAGTATCCAATACCCTTGCCTTCTTACAAGGTTTTAAGTTTTGCGAGAGAAGCGAAGTTAGACATGGTCCATGCCCAACACCCATGGGCCATTGGTGCCTCGGGTCTAAAAATTGGCAGGAAGCTTAATATCCCAGTTCTTTTCACTAATCATACTAGATATGAATACTATGTAGATTACGTTCCGCCTCTTTTGCCTAAGAAGCTGTTGATTAAGATAGTTGAGGATGCCTCTACTAGATTTGCGAATAAGTCAGATGCTGTTATAGCCCCTACTCCGGGCATCGAAGATTATTTGAGAAAGAACGGAGTTACAAAACCAATCTATGTTGCTCCGTCAGGAGTAGATTTTTCAGCACTCCAAAGTTCTCCTTCGGCCAAGCTTAGAAGTAAGTATAAAATTCCCAAAGAAGACAGGATCATTATCAACGTTTCTCGTATCGGTCCTGAAAAAAATCTCCCAACTATTCTTAAGGCCTTTAAATTAATTTTAGAAAAAGAACCCAATACTACATTGGTTATGGTGGGGGGAGGACCTTTTCTCGAAGAGCTTAAAAAGATTGCCAAGCAATTAAAGGTAGATAAAAAAACTATTTTTACAGACCTTGTTCCTTTTGAAGCCGTTGGCGGAAACCTCAAGGATGCAGATCTTTTCATTCACGCCTCTCTTAGTGAGACTCAGGGGTTAGTGATGCTTGAGGCTATGGCGATGAGCCTGCCCGTGATGGCAGTTAAGGCCAGCGGGGTAATTGATATAGTGGAGTCTAACAAGAATGGGCAGATGACAGAGAATTCGCCCGAGGCTTTGGCGGAAGCGACTCTTAAGGCCCTATTGAGCAAGACGGAAATGGCAAAATTAACCAAAGGAGCATTAGCGACGGCTAGAGAATATGAAGTAGGGAAAACTACTAAGCGTTTAGAGGGAATCTATAAGGAACTAGTTAAGTAATTTAAAACCCCCCCTATATCAGTGAGCTGATCGGGCGAACAAAAAAGCCGTTATTAAACGGTTTTTTTGTTTTAGTCGAGAGGGTTTTTGTTTAACCACTTTTTACGGATATTTTTCGTGATCTATCTTTATGAATTTTTGGTAGGTGTACCGTGAGGACACCGTTCTTGAGAGTAGAGACCGCTTTGTCTGGGTCAACTTCTTGAGGGAGAATTACTTCTCTTGAGAACGTGCCCCAAAAACATTCTTGATAATAATAATCACTATC
>JAHJZF010000013.1 GCA_018826645.1 Patescibacteria group bacterium
CATTTATCCTGAGCGAAGTCGAAGGAATCATTTTTTCAAAAATTTATTAATCCACAGATATTGACATAACCGAACGCTAGGTATAGTATAGAAACACAAATGGCTTCGGCCTCGCCCTCGCTTAATCGCGAGGGAGAATTATTTTTGGGTAAGATTAATCTGAATAATCGCCGACAATAACTTCTCAAAAATTACTCCTTCTATAACGTCAACCTTATTGATAAGTCTCTTTTTATCAACAAATCGCAATTGAGAAAGCACTGCTTTGGCGCCCTTGCCATCCACATCGCCCACATCAAAGTAATAAGTTCCCTTCTTATCTTGAGCAGTAAGCGGGACGACTAAACAAGCGTTGGTGCTATATCTTTTAAGAATAATTACCGGTCTAGCGTATTGCGAATTCTTTCCATCTTGTTCATAGCCGATATTAACTCCCAATCTACACCACCAAACTTCGCGCTCATGAAAATACAGCTCTGGGTCAATCGTATCCAAACGTTTCTTTTCCTTATTCCATCCGTCAAAGTCTTTCCAGTACTTCATATATAAATTTTACACCAAAAAATCCTCCACTGGGGATTTTTTAGCTCACTCCAATCCTAAACCTTAAGCACTACTCTCTCTTCTTAAGCCTTTGGGTTAATTTAATTAATTTATCTTTATTCGCGATCGCAACTATTCCCACTATTGCAAAGAGCGTCAGAAGAATGAGTCCGAATGAACTAGTATAATTTGCCCAAGCTAATCCCAAAGCCATAGCAGTAACATTAATTGGAGCAGGTTCAACAAAGGAAACACTTTCATTCACCTCTACATCTGCGACTTGGACATCTGTTGCTTCTTCTAGAGGAGCGCTTTCCGTAGTCCCTTCTATGGCTGATTCAACCGGAACTGGTGCTGGTATTCCAGACAAAGTGAATGTCGCTGACAGATATGAAGTTAATACATCTTTACTGTTGTCGTCTAAGATAAGCGAGCCATTACCAATACTTACGTTTGCTGATCCAGAATTCTTGGCATAAAACGTAATTGTTCCAAAGAGAGTGTTGCTCTTTAATCCTTCCGTATAGCCACCTGTTTTGATTAACACACCATTACTATTATCGATTTGATCATATCCTGACTGGCTTAGGGCCATCCAACCACTAGCAAGACTGAAAAACCTAACCTCTAGTAAGTCGGCTGGATATTTAACCTCCGCCTTGGCGGTATATATAGTTTTTCCGGCTGGGTTCACATAAACCGAGACTGTGTATGTTCCCCCTTCGGCATATGTTCCGCTCGAAGGACTAAACGATAGACCAGCCGCAAAAGCAGAGGAAGCCATTACTACGCTTAATATAAATGTCGATAATATTATGTTGGTTTTTTTCATGATTTTTATTGTGTCCAATTTATCATTAGATAATTGAAGTCTAATATATCGACTACGCCGTCATTGTTAAAATCGGCTGAATTATTAGACCCTGTTTTCCCCCACTGAATCATTAATGCATTGAAATCTAGAACGTCCACCTTACTATCTCCATTTACATCGCCTTTTCCAGAATTAGAACTAGAAGTATTCGAGGAGCCGCCCCCACCACCACCACTTACCACAACAGCGGTTTGTGTATATGTAGCAAATTTAGTGAAATGCTTTGTCCACACAACTAAGTCTGAATCGACATCAATCTTACAATTTCCACCAGCAGGGAGAGCATCTCCAGTTCTCTGACTATCATCACTACATACATCTGTAATGGCAGTAAATACTCCTCCTCTAGAGTAGCCGATGTACCTTCCCGCACCACCCGGTATTAATATGCGAACAGCTTGGTTAAATAGTAATTCAGTGTCGCCATAACCTATCTCTAATACTGATGAGACCGAGGCGGTATTCCCATCATCAGGAACTGGGGTAACCGAACTATTTTCCTCAACGCTTGGCAGGTTAATAACTCCATTCCAACCTGTTGGCCCCGTGACAACAGTTCCAGCGGGAATGGTCACGCTAACGGGTGTCGTAGATATGTCTGTAGTCACATCGAAAGTCATTTGAGGGAGTGTCGCTGTTGTATTGGTGCCATCGTCACTAGTAAGACCACTAATATTAACTGTTGGGTTCGTAACAGTATTCGGGACCGTTATCGTAACGGGTAAGGTGGATGTGGATACTGTTGCCCCTGTTGTTCCTGGACTAAGGATAATATCAGTAGTGGTAGGATCGGTCTCGTCGTCATCTGTATCGCCTTCACAACCTGGATCATCAGCATCTGTTAGGCCATCGCCATCATTGTCGATACCGTCTGAACACTGGTAAGTGGGAGGTTCAACCTCATCGGTCTCGTCATCATCTGTATCGCCTTCACAACCTGGATCATCAGCATCTGTTAGGCCATCGCCATCATTGTCGATACCGTCTGAACACTGGTAAGTGGGTTCTGGAGCGGGATTTACTGTAATGGAAAATGTTCTGGAGAATGTATTGTTTTCGGCCTGTCCATCATCCGCGGTTACGGTAATGACTACCGAACCATTAGCATCGGCTACAGGCGTGTAAGACAATGTTCTCGTTGCGCCACTTCCAGAGACCACTGGGTTTGGAATAACGGACAGATTGCTTGAGGTCACCGACATGGTTACCGTCTGTTCCGCCTCATCTCCAGGCGAAATATTTGTGATTGTAATTGTTTGCTCTGAAGAATCTTCGTCAATAACTTGGTCTGCAATAGCATCAAAGCTCGGAGGGGTATTGGCGGGGTCACCGCCTGGAGTATCGTCACAAACATCTCCTATACCATCTCCATCAGCATCCGCCTGATCAGCATTAGATACTGAGGAACAGTTGTCTTCCTCGTCGGGTATCCCATCTAAATCTGTGTCAGCCGGCTCTTCCTCTTCAGAGACCTCAACATTAAATGTAGTGAAATGTTCCGTGTCGAAAGACAGGGTGCAATCTATCTCAGCGCAATTCAAGGAAGTATTGCTAATCAAATCCTGTATTTCCTCATCCGTCAGGGCGATATCATCGTTATCGGTGACGCTAAACACCAACCTAGACAAATCCACATCAGGGAATCCATACATCAATAGTTCCGCTCCAACATTCGCGAACTCGTCCGAATCGGCCGTATTCAACCCTATGATTCCGCTATCCATGTTAAGTTTGGACCCTAAGCTCTGAAGAAATGAGATAGTCTCAGAATCAGTTAAATCCATATCATCTGAGAAATTAATCCTGCCGTAGTCTGTTATCTCAAAATAAAGATCGGCGAATGCATCTACATTATCATGGGTCACCTCATCAAGGTTATTAGATATGCCTGCACTCGTAAGTGCTGATGATATTGTTGAGAATGATTGAGCCGTGACGTCGGTGACAATAACGGTGCGGGTTACTTCATCAGCTGGATTACCAGCAGAATCTGAAACATTGTAGGTGATAATATAGGTGTCTGGGGTGTCGGTATCTACGTCGTCTCCACCATCCTCAACCTGGTCGCTAATATCACCATCAATATCATCGATGGCAGTTACCCACGGGTCATTAAAATCATCTCCTATATTGAGATTAATAGTCGAAGAACCATTTAGCGTAATAACTGGAGGGGTTGTATCTGGAATTACAGAAGTCGTGAATGAAAACTCTGTGCTTGTTGCGGTATTATCATGTTCATCCGTTGATTCAACGTAATAATAGTAGGTTGTACTAGCTGTTAGACTCGTTAATTCAAGACTGTGGTCGGTTACTAATGTATCATCGGAAACGATAGTAGAAGCTACTGGAGTGCTTGTAGAATATGCCACTTTGCTGGTGGCTGGCTCATCTGTTGTCCACTCAATGATAGTTGAAGTGGGAGTTGTGGTTGCGTTGTAAAGACCTGAGATAGCGGGCGGGGTGGTATCTGGAATGGCTTCAAATGCGAGTAGCGTATCGGCACGTCCGTGGCCATAAATAGTATCAAATCCACCGTTTCCTAAATCTACAGCTGTATCATAAAGTTGGTCCCTAATCTCATCTCCAGTCAATAAAGGTTGTTCTGCCCAAAGAAGAGCGGTAATAGCTGCAATATGTGGAGCTGCTGCGCTTGTGCCATAAAAAGGACTATGAAAGCCTCCCGCGCCAGTTACGGCCACACCATCTATACCTATTAAATCTGGCTTTCCTCGCTGACCCTGACCGATTATAGTGACTGGCCCCTGAGAGGAAAAATCTTCTATTGTGTCATTTCCTGGGTCATTTGCAGCAACGGCTCCTACTGCAATTGCGTTAGGGACAGCTGAGTGGCCAAAAATAGAATCGACGGGAGTTATGTTATCTGGATAAATAGAATCGCCTCCGTAATCATCATATATAAAGACTTCCAGCGTTTCGCTATTCGATTCAGACCAATTGTAAACGGCTATTGCTCCCGTAATACTAGCCCCACTATTATTTGTATACGTAAATCCCTCTAGCGGATCGCCTGTTCCGTCCTGTACATCCTCAACACAACCCACAAGATCATAAGACGGAAATTCAAATAAACATAGATCGTAGTCATTAGAAGCCACACCAAACTCTTCATTCCACTGAAGGACTGTTGTAATGCTGCTCCCGTTCGGGATTTCAACATATAAGTCTGGGTTTGCCGGATTAGAACCAGCGCTAAAATCATGAAAGCCAGACCCGTCATCATGAAAAGATCCTTGATAGTGTTGTTTTGCATAATTACCAGCTGAAGAGATATACACCATATCGTTACCAGCTAAGGCTGACGTAACGTGGGAAGCAATTTCACCATCCTCAAAAAATGGCTGATGGATCCAAATAACATCGTCTACAACAATATCAACACCTGCCCCGATTAAATTAGTAATCGCCGTATTAAAAGCTATTACATTAACGCCAGCATCATGAAAATAAAGCGTTGCTCCAGGAGCTATGTCGTGAATTATTTCAAGCATAGCAGTCCCCTCATCTCCCCCTTGAGTATTGCTAAGCACATTCACTCCGACTGGCAAATCACCACTTGCCTGAGCCGTGGCAAGACTATCAACGCCGTCAGAGATAACACCTACTTTTATACCAGTGCCGTCTTGAGAGAAAAGACTTCTGACGGCATCTGATTGATGTATACCATCTCCCTCAGTAATAACAGATCCTACATTAAAAACAGGGGGCAAAACCCTACGAATTACTCTTACTTCCGGTAGAGCAGCAATATTTTTGATATCGTCCAATTTTACATGTGCAGCCAATAAGTGATTCTCTTCATCCCTATCGGTAATATTGACATCAAAACGATCGATAACTCTTGTCGAAAAGCCAGGGAATACATAAACATAGACGTAAACCATTTCCTCGCTTGACTCAGGTCCCGTTGAACGCTGATTTAGGCTAAATTGTGCGGGAGATGCTGCCTCTAACTTTTGTAAAATATCTGTACTTATTTTCCTATCCGTGTCAGATAATTCCGACTTATCAATTTTCTTTGCAGAATCAACACGAAAATCGCCCTCAACTTTCGTGAGAGCGTTAGTAGTATTAATTAGAGACCCCCCAGCTAATAAGATTAGTAGTGAAAAGACAAGTATTTTTTGAGCGCGAATCATATACAGAAACCGAGGAAATATAATTCTCTGTTCATAATTTGTTCCTTTACTCAAGATTTGTCAATATTGAGTCCCAAATCCCCTACCAAAAAATCCCCGTTGTGGTCATTCCACCATTCGCGCGAATTGGACCATAACTGGATTTGGACCTTATCCCCCAGCAATTTTTTGAACTAATTTAGATAATCTTTCACCTCCTTTAATACAGTCCTTGCTTCTTCGTGCGTTAGTATGTCTTGAGCCTCATTGAATGAGACCCACCTTGATTCTTCTATCTCTTCTGTCGGGTCTGGGGCGATCTCTTTATCAATAGTCGAGACAATTCCCACAAAATACGTAACTGTTTTATCGTAAACATCACCATCTCTAGGAAATGAGTATTTCTCAACAAACTCGGTGTTAAGGTCTATGTCGATATCTTTAATATCTGTTTCTTCTAACAACTCTCTTCTCGCGGTCTGTTCAATTAATTCTCCTTCTTCTGCATGACCCTTAGGAAAAGCCCAATGGTCTCCCTTGTGCTTAATAATTAGATACAGATCCTCTTTTTCATTTCTATAGACAGGAATAACTCCTATAGATTCGTCTTTTATATTCATATCCGAATTCTACGTTTTAGATAAATCGACGATATAAGAATCTATAAATTTCTGGACAGCAGACAACGTCGCTTCTCTAAGTTTTGGATTGCTTTCAGCCACCCACTTGGCAAAATTATAAAGTTCCTTGTTATCAACTTTTAGCCATTTATTGTTCTTATATAAAAATACGAAAAGAGTCGCCATAGCAACCCTTTTGTTACCATTTTGAAAAGGATGATTTTTTATCATGAGATAGAACAGAACCGAGGTTCTGCCTATCAAGCCTTTGTGAGCGCTTTTTCTACCAAATTCCTGAAAAGGAGTAGCTAAACAACTTTCTAAAATTCCGGGAAATCTAGTATTAAAATTTGGGATCGGTTCGTCCCACGCCATACGTTCTCGAGCTAGTTGATGCGCGATATGCTCTACTTCTTGTATAGAGAGCCTCTTCATTCCTTCCCCAATAATCTTAAGGTTTCTCCATACTCAACTACGGTCTTTTTAACAGCACGATTAATTAAATCCTTTTTCGCATCCGTCAGCTCTCCGCCCACCTCAATTGGTAAGTCGGCCTTGTTAATTACATAATTCCGCCCAACTTTTCTGGCTTTCAGATTACCAGTTTTGATCTTTTTAAGAACCGCTTCTCTGCTTATTCCTAAAAGTTCGGCAATTTCAGTTGTAGAAAAAAGATTCTTATTCATCAATAGTAACGATATTCTATGATAACCAGTTTGTCAATGGTTATCATATGATAACCTCATCTTCCAATCCCCCGCCAAAAAATCCCCGCGTTCTAATTTTTAAAAACAAGTTTCTTATACCCAAATCTCTCCTTTAAATCGTTTTCTATATTCTGGTATATCTGCCCAGCTAATTTTCCGCCGGCAATTATAATTTCTTGCGTTACATCAACGAGGCAAAATGATGGCATCTTAAAACTATCCATTTCCTCTCTAGTTGAGAATTCGACATCCACAACAATCAGGCCCTCTAAGCCATCTTTAAATACATCGAATTCTAAAATTCGATTTTCGTATTTATAATAATATCTTATTTTCCTAAACCGCTGTCCTTCTAGTTCGGTCAAATCCTCAAATTCTTCTTTTGTGAGAGGAATAGTGCTCTCAAGCTGTTCTGAAGAATCGCCCTTCTCGATAGGCTCTTTCTTCGTAATTTCATATCTATCACCAAATTTTCTAATTCTTAAATGCGGCTGATTTGCTAATTTAGGTAAATATATATCAAAAATCTCTACGAACTTGCAGTCCTCGAGTCCCTTGGGGATTTCTTTAGCTAAGTAAGTCTTCTCAAACTCAATTTCTTCCATACTCAGATTTTACAATCTATCTCGAGCGAAGTCGAAGAAATCATTTTTTGGAATCAAATAGATCTTCTTTGCCAAAACGAAGTTTTTTATCTTTAACGTGTAAATCTTTTGGACTTCGATATCCTATCGCTAAAACAACTTTAGGTTCTAAATTATCGGAAAGCCCTAGTAGCTTCTTAATGGATGTCAGGTCTATTGACTCCATAGGACAGGAGTCAATTTTAAGCTCTGCGCAAGCTGCCATAGCGAAGCCAAGCGCTAGATATGTTTGTTTAGTAGCCCATCCCACTCCCATTCTTACAGCATAATCTGCAGCCTCCTTTGCGTAATCAAACTCGGGGTCATTTGTGATATCATCTCTTCCCTCTCTTTCTGCCAATGCGACAAAGTCATTAGCTCTTTTTGGGAAATCTAAATCATCATTGAACACCAATGCGTGAGAGCAGGTCGCTATCTGCTTTTGATCCCAGAAGGCATGTGAATTCAAGTTCTTCTTAATCTCATCGTTTCCCACAACCGTAATGCGATAGGGCTGAATACCAAATGAGCTAGGCGCCAATCGAATCGCCTCTAATATTTTGTTCAGATTTTTTTCTTCTGAGATTTTCCTACCGTCAAATTCTTTTGTGGCATAGCG
>JAHJZF010000003.1 GCA_018826645.1 Patescibacteria group bacterium
GGCTTCTTTTTTCGCTCGCCTTTCGGCATCTCTTTCCTCAGCCTCTCTACTTAGGTTCTTGATTGTGTCACCTATGGGTGCTTGGCTAAATTTCATTGTCCACACTTATAATAATTTTGGGCAACTTAAATTGCAAAAGAGGTGTATATATATAGATAATAACTAAGATATGTCTGGACACAACAAATGGAGTCAAATTAAGAACAAAAAGGCCAAAACGGATGATGGGAGGGGAAAGCTTTTTTCAAAACTAGCTAAGAACATATCTATCGCCGCCAAAGACGATCCTGATCCGAAATTTAATCCGACCCTTAGAAGCGCCGTCGAACAGGCAAGACGCCAGAACATGCCTCAAGCAAATATCGAACGTGCCATTAAACAGGCTAGCGAAGTTGGAGAACAAGAAGAACTATTGATTGAGGCGTATGGACCAGAAGGGGTAGGTATATTGATAGAAGCTTTCACGGACAATAGAAATCGCTCTATGGCAGAAATCAAACTAATCTTTAAAGAACGTGGGGTAAAACTAGCTGAACCCGGCAGTTTGGCGTGGGCGTTCGAAAAAACCGTTGATGGCTACGTCGCGAAATTCAAAAGCCCTGCCTCTGAAGAAACAAAAAAAGCCGTCTCGGCTCTTCTAGAAGAGGTCGAGGAAAGGGACGACGTCACCCAAACTTATTCATCTCTTGCAGAATGATAATCTTAGGCATCGATCCGGGAACGACCCGTATTGGATACGGCTTAATAGAAAAAGACGCGGGCATCCATCTATTAAGATGCGGACTTATAAGTGGTGAGGGGGTAGCTCCGGAAGAACAGCTTGTCCTGCTTGAAAAAGAATTGGTTAGCCTTATTAACAAGACTACGCCGGACCTAATGTGTGTCGAAAAACTTTTTTTCTCTAAAAATAAAAAAACCGCCTTTGCGGTGGCCGAAGCAAGAGGGGTGATTATTATGAGCGCTCGTAAATTGGGAATTAAGGTTTTGGAGTTTGCTCCCAATGAAATAAAATCGATTGTAGCAGGAGATGGTCGCGCAGATAAAAAGGGGGTAGAGAGGGCTGTCTGCATGACGTTGGGCACAGATTCCATACCGGGTCCGGACGACGTCTCGGACGCGCTTGCCGTGGCTTTATGCGGCGCGTTTTCAAGGAATACGGAAGGGGCTTGACCCACACACCTAATAGCAATGGGCGCCCACGGGGCGCAAAAACCTGGGTTGCCTCGGCAATAAATCGCTATTAGGTGTGTGGGTTGACAGAAGTTCGTCTTTGAATATACTATCGCTAGTCTACAAATTCTGTGCACAATCTAGGCAAAGAATTTTGACACAAAAGGTCGTTGTAAACTTAAGACTTTTATATGGATTTTGAAGAGAAAATTGTTCTTCAGGACGACGACTCTACAGAAGATGTAGAGATTCCAGAAGACGATGACGAAGTAGGAGAAGACGACGACATAGACGACGACATAGACGAAGAGGAGTAAAAAACAAAGCCGCCCTATGAATAAAGGGCGGCTTTGTTTTAGAATAAAAGCATGGCACAAAACGAACGTCTTAGAAAAATACTTGTACTTGGAGCAGCTTTCGTTGTTTTGTTTATTTTATACATAGGCTTTATATACTTCACAACCAATCTTCCGGAGTCTAATAAAATTGGAAGTTTTAATATTGCCGAGTCTACCAAGCTATACGACAGAGAAGGGAAGGTTTTGTTTTACGAAATTTATAAAGAAGAAAAGCGGACCCTTGTTTCTGCGGAAGACATCCCAGATGTCTTAAGAGAAGCCACCCTTGCCATCGAAGACGCTTCTTTTTATTACCATGGAGCCTTTGACGTCAGGGGCATCGCAAGAGCTTTCTTTATCAATTTTGTAAAAGGAAGGTTAGACCAAGGGGGGTCTACCATAACTCAACAGTTAGCAAAGAACACGTTTTTATCTCCAGAGAAAACTATCACTCGAAAACTTCGCGAGGCAGTCTTGGCTATTAAGCTTGAGCGAGTGATGTCTAAGGATCAAATATTAGACCTGTATCTTAATCAAGTCCCATATGGACCAAATATTTATGGCGTGGAGTCTGCTTCGCAAGCTTATTTTGGTAAAACCGTCTCCGAACTAACGCTCAATGAGTCGGCGCTCCTCGCAGCCCTTCCACAGGCTCCTAGCTATTATTCTCCTTGGGGGAGCCATAGAGACAAGCTCCAAGAACGCAAAAACTTCGTCCTAAGAAGTATGCAAGATTTGGGATATATCGACGGCCAAGAATTCGACCAAACGGACGAAGGTTTGCCCGAAATCTTGCCTCGTTCAGAGATGGGGATTATGGCTCCTCATTTCGCCGTAGCTGTACAAGAGTATTTGCTAGACAA
Organism: Patescibacteria group bacterium; assembly: GCA_018826645.1. GTDB lineage: Bacteria > Patescibacteriota > Minisyncoccia > UBA6257 > Colwellbacteraceae > 1-14-0-10-42-22. The sequence continues at coordinate 2,372 of JAHJZF010000003.1, forward strand.
ATATGGCGAAGACGTCCTTCGAACGGGTGGACTAAAAGTAACGACCACCCTCAATTGGGAGATGCAACAGGTGGCAGAAAAGGCCGTTAAAGACGGCGGGCTTCGCAACAAAGAACTCTACGCTGGCCACAACTCTGCCCTACTAGCAATGGACCCGAAAACAGGTCAAATCCTTTCTATGGTCGGCTCGCGAGATTATTTCGCCGACCCTGAGCCAGAGGGGTGCGAAGAAGGCGTAAGCTGTGCTTTTGAGGGAAACTTTAATGTTCCTCTTCAAGGACTAAGACAACCGGGGTCGGCATTTAAACCTTTTGCTTATTTGGCGGCCTTCCAACAAGGATTAACGCCGGACACGATTGTCTGGGATGTTCCAACAGAGTTCTCTGTTAACTGTCCGCCCAACTGCTATCATCCGAAGAACTTCGATCTCATATTTCGCGGACCCACCTTGCTAAAGCAAGGGCTTGCCCAATCTATTAACGTTCCGTCGGTGAAGACCCTTTACCTGGCTGGCCTGCAAAACACGATGAAAGTCGCAGAAGACTTTGGCATCACCACATTCGACGACCCAGACAGGTTCGGCCTCTCTCTAGTTTTGGGTGGCGGAGAAGTAAGGATGATAGAGCTTTTAACTGCTTATTCCGTATTGGCGAACGATGGTATTCGACGCGAGCCAACGATGATACTAAAAGTAGAAGACGCCAAAGGGAAAATTCTAGAAGAATATAAAGAGAAGGCAGAGAGAGTAGTCGATCCACAATATCCAAGAATGATTAATGAGATATTGTCGAGCGTTGAATTGCGCTCTGGACTATTCACCGCCAGCCTTCCTTTGACCCAAGTTCCTGGATATCAAGTAGCGCTTAAAACCGGAACAACTAATGACTACGTGGATGCGTGGAGCATAGGATATACGCCAAACCTCGTTGCTGGCGTTTGGGCTGGCAACAACAATCGCAATGCTCTCGGGGCTAGAGGAAGCAGTTTGTTGGCTGCTATTCCAATGTGGCACGACTTTATGTCTAAGGCGCAACCTCTTCTGCCAGTCGAATTTTTCCCACGTCCCGAACCGACCCCGTCAGACAACCCCATACTGTCCGGGAGGTTAATAGATGGTGAATTCCACAACATCCTTTACTACTTAGGACGTCTCGGAGACTCCCAGTACTCCAATTGGGAAAACGGTATACAAGGCTGGTTGGCGACAAACGGCACAGGCTCTATAAGGGTTCCCACAGTGCCTAAAGATGGTCAAAACGATTCGCCTGAGGTAGATAAGGCAACTATTAACTTCGTTTCGCCGAATAATGGAGATGAGGTAGCCGACACTTTCACCCTGATCGCCGAGATTAATGCTCCCGAGAAGTTGTCACGAGTCAAAATCTTTGTAGACGGAGTGCTCTCCGTTTCTAAGTCTGGAAACCTAGGCAAGTCTTTGCGTCTCGAAGAAGAAATACGACTTAAAGGGACGTCCCTTCAAAGTGTTGTTTTGATAGAAGCCGTCGACGATGACGACAATAAGGGTAGCGAGAAAATAATAATATACCGATAGGAAGGATTCCTACGACCTTATCGGCATTAAGATATAAAAATAGGGAGTGTTCTCCGAAGACCTAACAAGCGTCGGCCTCTCTTCTCCGTTTAACCCTAGGCTTACGTCCTTGGTCAACTCGTTTCTAATGCCGTCTAGTAGATACTGCCAATTAAAGACGACTTCTACTTCTGGGCCGTTTATTTTAGCGGGGACTATGTATTTGTTCTTGCCTACACTGCTGTCGCTAGCAGATAGCTCTAGAACTTTTTTGTCTCCGATGCTTAGGGTAACCTCGTTGCTTCTTCCTGAGAAAGACCCCGTCAGCTTGAGTCCATTTATTAAATCTTCTCTCTCAACTATAACCTCGGTTTCTATCTCCTTAGGAACGATGGCTTGATAGTCGGGGAACTTACCCTCTATCACTCTAGAAACAAGCTCTATGCCCTCTCCTTCAAAAAGAGCCTGCGTCTCGTCCGTATAAAAGCTTATCGTGTCCTTTTCTCCAATTACCCTAGCGAGCTCTTGAGCAGCCTTAAGAGGAACGGTGACCTCCATGCCTCTCTCAAACGTATTTTTAACCTGCTTGCCTGATATCTTGGCCTCTGCCAACCTAAAGCTGTCTGTGGCAACAACTTTTATCTCCGAAGGCTCTATGTAGAAAAGCACTCCGCTAATCTCCGGTCTTAAATCGGAGACTTCTGCCGCTATGATAGTTTTAGAAAGAGCCTCTTTAAGGGCGCCCCCCTCTACTTCTATTTTTTCCTTCCTGTTTAATACGGACGGAATTATTGGAAATTCTTTTTCTTCTGTCCCCTGAATAGATGCTTCGTAATTATCCGTTTTAACTATTAAGTTTCCTCCTTTTGTTTCAAGGTTCACTCTCTCTGTGGAGATATTGTTGACCATGCTAGAAAGAACTGCGTAGGGGACTACCAATCCTCCTTCTTCTATGACTTTGCCAAAGACCGTTTTCGTAAGAGCAAGCTCTAGGTTCGTTGCTGATATTTTTACTTGATTCCCAACGGCTTTAATCAGAACACTGTTGAGAACAGGAAGGTTTGTGTGTGACCCTACGGTTCTACCCACAGCATCTAGACCAACTTTTAGGTTTTCCTTTAATATAATTATCTTCATAGATTATTTAATAAATAGTAGTAGGGCCTGTGAATTCGTGGATGACTATTGGTCTCATGGCTTGGAGAAAGGGTTCTTGAGAGACAAGGCCATTGTAACATTCTGTGGATTAGGCTCGGAGCATAAAGCGAGCCCATATCTTTGTTCATGCAAGAGGGGTCGTCTCTCCGCAAGGTAACCATAGCCCATGAACAGAAACTACTCAAACTTATTAACATCTTCTCGTATCATTATAATTTTTCGACTTAGCTCCGGATTTTTTTCTACACCGTCTGCAATTTTTTTATAAGCATAGATAGCGGTGGTGTGGTCTCTCTTCCCGACCCTGCTTGCTATGTCGGGGTAAGACATGGCCAGCAACTCTCGCAGGAGATACATACATATCTGACGGGGTTCTACGAACTCTTTGTTTCTAGACCTCCCGATCATATCAATTGTAGAAACCTCGAAAAATCCAGCCACAGCCTTTAGGACTTGGTTTGGCGTAGCTCGGGACGCAGAACGATTGGTGACTTCGGAAATAATCTTCTCTGTGGTGGCGAGGTCCAAAGCTCTCTTATAAGTGATCTGATGGAAGACCAGCTTATTAAGAATGCCCTCTATCTCTCGTATGTTCTTTTGGACACGTTTAGCCACCATATCTACCACCTTGTCGTCGAGTACGGCGCCTTTTTCTTGGAGTTTAGTCCTAGCTATGGCGACCCGCGCCTCATATTCTGGATAGCTTATATCGGCTATCATCCCGCCTTCGAAACGAGAGCGCAAGCGGTCTTCTAATCTCGAAATGGCTGAAGGTGGTCTGTCGGAAGATATAATAATCTGCTTATTGTTTTCGTGAAGAGCATTAAATGTATGGAAAAACTCTTCTTGAGTGGTCTCTTTCCCTCCCAAAAATTGAATATCGTCGATAATGAGAAGATCTGTTCCTCGATAAGCAGTTTTAATGTCTTCAGCACGTCGGTTTTTGATTGCCCAGATGACGTCGTTGGCAAATTTTTCAGAAGTTACGTATTTTACACCGACTTTATTGTCGGAGAGTCTTCTTACTTCGTTCCCTATCCCTTGGATTAGGTGGGTTTTTCCTAGCCCTACCCCGCCATATACGAAGAGGGGGTTATATTTTGTGCCAACATTCTCAACAATTGCTTGCGCAGCTGAATGGGCGAGTTCGTTAAAGGACGCGACAACAAAAGAGCTTAGGGTGTATTTCGGATTCAGTCCGGTAGCCGGATCCACCCGCATTTCTTGGAAA
>JAHJZF010000004.1 GCA_018826645.1 Patescibacteria group bacterium
GTTCGGTTATGTCAATATCTGTGGATTAATAAATTTTTGAAAAAATGATTCCTTCGACTTCGCTCAGGATAAATGGATTCGGTAAACTCACCACAAGTTGAGAGGGGAGAAAAATCCCCAGTGGGGGATTTTTTGGTGGGGAGGTGGAGTCAATGTTGACGAATGAGGCGTTTTGTGGTATAGTGTTTGTACGTTCTTTTAATAATTCTCCTATCGCGGATTTAGGCACTAAATGCGTTTGGTGATTAAACCCGCGGAATAGGAGAACTCGATGCTCGGCAAGCTGGCCGAAATCTACTTCACTCCTAGATTTTGGGAGCGAAGAGGCAAGCTCTATGAGTTGTTTGGTATTCGTATCTTCAAGAAATATCTCCCGATTTCGGGAGACTTGATGATGCGGAAGGTGTTTCGGGGCAAGATGCTCGAGAATGGTCACACGGAGACCCTCGAGAATTATGAGCGATTCACAAGAGTATGCGAGTGTATCCACCTCGTGTTCTTCTTCGTGTATCTGTCTGCCTTGTTCTCTCATGGGCACGTGATTACCGTCGTGGTGAGCAACCTGCTCGTCAACGTCTATCCGATCATGCTCCAGCGTTACAACAGGGCAAGGTTGTACCGAATCCTGGAGCGACGGCGGAGCAGGGTGACGCCGATACCTACCAAGCAACCTGAGCTGAAAGCGGCTTAGCTCCCACGTGCCGAAAAAAGGGGGTATGAGGCGGAGTTCATCACGGACCCCGCCTCTTCTATTTTTGAATACCTGCCAGAGAAGTTTTATACATGTCCGAAGAGGGGCGATTTGATGTTATAAAACTAAAAAATGATTCCTTCGACTTCGCTCAGGATAAATGGATTCGGTAAACTCACCACAAGTTGAGAGGGGAGAAAAATCCCCAGTGGGGGATTTTTTTAGGTTTTGGTGTAGGATTTAGGTATATGAGTTTTATAGAAAACCTTAATTGGCGCTATGCCACTAAAGAATTCGATGGCAGAAAACTGCCCGAAGATGTTCTGGAAAAAATATTAAACGCCATCCGTATGTCCCCAAGTTCGTTTGGGATTTAGAATAGAAAAATTTTTGGTGAGGGGATTCTTTGAATATCTGAAAAGTAATTGAGGCCCCCAACGTATTGCATTTCTGTTCTACGTTGGGGGCCTCGGGTTGGGTGTCGGCTCTACTAGATGTACTTCAGTGCCAGGACGTCCATCTTGGACACCCTGAACTGACGGAGCACGAGAGCAAGGGTGCTCCCGATCATCCCGAAGATGATTGCGAAGGCGATCATCAGCGCGAAGGGCGTCGCTTCCGGAGTCGCGACATAGATACCGAAGAACCAATGGTTCCGTATCGTTGCCACTGCGACGAGAAGTCCGATAGCGAAGCCGAACAGCATGCCGATTTCGGTCCCGAACATGAAGGCGTTCCGCCTCGGTGTCCATTCGGACTGATGGGTCAGTCCGCAATACGCGAACGCCATCACCCACGTCACGAGAAGGCCCACCAGAATCCATCCGAACAACATGAGATCACTCCTTGTCGATTGCTTGAAAGAACGCCACTATTATACCACAATTACCACGATTGGTCAATATCTATATGGAAAATTGGTGGTGGTGGGTCGTTAAAAAAATATTCTTATAATCTTTTTGACTAAGAGTTAATATTGTGGTTTAGTAGCAAAACTTAGTTCTTTTATTTTAGATTTCGCAATCGCACCTATGCATGCAAATTTTGTGTGTGTAGGTGCGGTTGCGAATAAGACACCTGAAAGGAGGTGAAAACCTTGTCTATTCAACTACTGTCAACGGCCACGAAGGAGTCTTGGCCACATAGAGCGAATTGCTTGGGAATAGGGGGGAAGATGGGCATCTTCTTCCTCGACGTGAGTGAAAAAGCTGAAAAGGAACGACGAATACGAGAAGCATTTAAGGTCTGCAAAGGTTGTTCGGTTAAGCCGGAGTGTCTTGTAGATCTTTTGACGACTCCTCCAAGTGAGGACGTCAAACTGGAGCTTCGAGCCGGAACGAACCACAAACTGCGTAGACAGTTGCGAGTGGTGCCAATCAACAAATCCGAGATGGAAGAGCGGTATCCAGAAATTCTGATAAACGTTGGGTACACCAAGAGCGAGATCGAACGAGTGATTGAACTCATGCTCGCCCTGAAACCAAAGCCTCTACCCATCATCAATCCCAACGGCGAAGTTGTGAATAGGCGGAGGCTTCTCAAGAGTCCGATTGAACACCAAGATTCGCGGATGTTACTCGCAAAGCTTTCGCCGAGTATCCATGAGTTGGCCAGATATGCGGCCAGCGAGAGAGGGATAACCGTTTCGAGCTGGCGAACCGAAGCCGTTGAGCAGCTTCTGGCCTCTGATATCTCGAGAGAGGAGTTCATAGCCCTAGCTGAAGAGGAGACAAAGGGTGAGCCGTGGTCTGTGACGACTAACACGCTCGTCGGGGATCCGATCACGAATCTTCTTCTTGAGGAATTTGCCTGGGAAATGAAGTCGAGCCTCACGGATATCGTTCGTGTTGCTTGCCGGTGGTGTCTAACCATAGAGGAGCCCCAAGAAAGTGCGTGAGTCATGTCAGACCAGCACCATGCTTGGGGCTCTCGCACTTTTTATAAAAGTTATTTTTAAGGATTAAGTAATGGGGGTTTCTTGTGTCCTTCACTTCAACGCAACTCAGTGTAAACGACTTCATTTCTCTCGATTACACTCGAGATAAACAAGATAAAAGTATAAAATTTGGATATGGAAGAAATAGAGATGGGACCAGAGCAATTTAAGCATTACGCTCAGATACATATTGATACCACCAAAGATGTTTTTGGCGTCGAATTAGATTTTGAGGAGAAGTCGGTTTTAGAATTGGATGATTTGATTCAGAAAGGCTGGCCGGACGGGGTGCCCGCCATGCTCGACAATGTTGTATTGCTAATCGGGAGCTTTTTGGGAGAGGCGATTATTAAAATAATTGGCGGGGAGTGGGAGAGTACCGCAGAAGGATGGGGTATAAGAATCAATAACGCGACGCTGATGGTGTTCTCTAAAGTTAAAAAAAGGTTATTAAATGGAATGGAGGATTCTATATCCTTCTATTATAAAAGCTCTAAAAAGATGCTAGAGGACGATTTTAAAGAGATTATCAAATGAAGTGTTTGAGGTGTAGGCATAAATGGAAAAGAACTAGGTGGCAGGAATTTATATCTTTCTTTTCCAAGTGTCCAAAGTGTAGGTCTAGGTGGCTTTTGAGATTTTAGATATTTGAAAAAGAAACGAGCCCGTCCAGTCTGAGACAGGAACGAGCTTGTTTCTGTCGACTGGGCGGGCCTTAGGTGGTCTTGGCTTCTTCGTGGAAGTAGCCAAATTGGACGACCATATCCAATTTGGTTCCTGGGGGGAGGATATCTGCCTCCAGGACTCGTCTTTTGATGACGGCAAGGCTCTTTTCGCGAAACGGTTCTGGTCCGGCAAGAGAATCCTGGATTATCAGTATCTCAATTCGGACATCCGGAACATTCCGAGCAGACTTGTCAAAAAACGGCGTGTCTATTCCAATGCACTCCTTGACACAGAGCTCTTCCGGCACAATCTTCTCGAGAAGTTTCGCCAACTCCTTGACGTGATCCTCGTTGACCGACCTCTCCTTGCGTCGAATAGTGACTGAGGCTCTGTTGGTGTTCATGAAGAGAGTCTCTCTTTTTGACCCGATGAATCCCAGCTCTTGGGAGGGCCCTGTAGAACGTCGAGCAAGCTCGGGGTCGGCATTTCGTCACAATTTTTGTATGCCCACCAGCATGTAAGGCGGAGGACAAACGTCAATCCAACGTACACGCCGAAGAGTGCCCACGCCTTATCTGCATTCTCGAAGAATCCCCAGGCGAGGAGTCCCGCCAAAGCACCACCGACATAATCGTCAAGCATGATCCAAGGGCTCCAAAGACTCCAGTAGGGGTTCTCGTTTCTGTCGAAGCGCCAGACAGGGTCGGGTTTGACCATGTCGAAGAACCTGAAGAGTCCGAAGACGGCGAACATCCAGCCAATGCCGACGGGATTGAAGGCAATATTCGCGATGGTCATCGCGGCAAAATAGCCTCCAATTTCGTCGAACGTCACTCTGCCGTCATCATGGACGTCGATATCCAAGCAGACGATGTTTGTCAGGGGAATTCCAATGACGAAGATCGCGACCGTAATTCCCGCCAGGATGGATATGTGCCAGCCGAGAACTTCGGCAAGCAACCACCAAAGCAGAACGGCCGGCAGTGTCCCGAGGGTTCCGGGGAGGAGTTTCAGACCTGGAATCGGGAGGCAACTCGCGCCTCCACTTGTAGCAAAGAAGCGCCACGGATTGCCTCCATAGGGCTTCATTGCGGGTTTCGAAGAACTACTCATTACCAAACCTTTCCTTGTTGGTATTTGAAAAATGCCATTAATAATCTTCGGTGTCAATATTTATATAGATAAATAAAGAATTTTATTTATCCCGAAAGGACGTGGAGTGCTTCGTATAAAGCGCCGAAAACGAAAACTGCTATCAATAGTTTGTCTAAGAGAGATAGTCTGCCCATAATTTTCCCATTCATTAAGACCACCAATATACATTCGGTTGCTAAGAATATGGCGCCTTCCACGCTTATTAGAGTCGTGAAATTACTGATGCCTCCGAGGTAAAGAGTAATTGGGACGAAAACGACTATAAACAATGTCGCCCATCGGGGGATACGCAGATCTTTTGTGATAATATCTCCAATTTCAGTCCCCAACATCAGATAGGAGGTCAAAATAGCTAAAAGACCTAGTACGCCGACGATAGACATCACAAAGTCGGGAATTATGAGATTAGAGACCGCATCTTCGCTGATGCCAGTAGGAGAAAGAGCATTGACTGCCACGGCGAAGATGAGAAAAAAAACAGCCGGAACAATGGTGCCCCAAATGATGGGTCGTTTTGCTTTTTTCCAATCAATCTTTTTTTTCTCAAAATAATCTTCTAGTGGGGCAATCGCAGATCGGCTGTAAAGGGCAAAAAGAACGATGCCATAAGGAATTAACAGACCTATTGGTTGGCTAGGTAATAATGGAGCAGAAACTGAATTTTGAAATCCAAGGATTAATAAGAGCGTGATAATCAGACCCATTACAACGAATGTCAAGAAATCTAGGCCGGACAATCTCTTTAGAGAAATTACTATTACAAGGGAGCCAATCAACCAAAAGAGAATGTTCGGCGAATAGCCGTTAGATTCGGTAATTAGATTCCAAAAACTGCCCGCTAGAATGATATAAACCGTCAGGACAAGCAGGAGCCCAATAACCACAGCGAATACAGCTGTCCAAAAACCCGGCTTGCCGAGATGATATCTCGCAAAACCGACGAAACGATATTCACCTGATTTTTGGGAGATAATATTGGCATAGCTAGTGTTAATCTTGATGAAAATAAGAGAAAAGAGGATTAAATAAAAAGCGCCAATCAAAAAACCGCTTTGAACAAAGGCGTAGGGGATGGCGAACATACCGGCCCCGACGGTTAAAGAACCAATTAACCCGGCAGGCAGAATGAATTCTTGGTACCAAGTGCGAAGTTTATCCATAAGGATATTATATTCTAAATTGATGTAGAATTTAGGATATGGACTTGATGGAGAAAAACAAATTGGCAATAAAAGAAGAAATTATCAAAGCTATTCAGGGTCGGAATAGAATGGAGATTTCTTTTAAGAAAGAGACCACGGAAGAATGGGCTATTAGAAAAATATCGCCTTACGACATCTATCCTCGAGAAGATAGAGAGAAAAAACAGCATAGAGACGTCTTAATCGGCTATGCTGACGATGCTGTGAATCGTCCAGCGCATGTTTTTTCTACATATTTGGACAATATTTATGCAGTAGATGTATCTAATAATAAATTCGATGGTGCTGAGATTAAAAGACTTGTGGGTGCTAAGGGAGAGCCGAATGTTCCAAGAGATTGGTAGGGTTTAAAGGATTTTTTGATATACTAAAGTTATGAAAAAATTAACCTATATTCTTGTAGGAGTTTTCCTCCTACTGGGTGCGGTGTCCGTGAATGCGGCGACATTCGGTGGAGGCGAAGCTTATGCGCTTAGCGCATCGGATACAGTCGAAGGCAATCTATATACTGGTGGCGCGAGCGTTAACGTTTCCGGCAAAGTTACGGGAGACCTTATTGCTGCAGGGGGAAACTTGTCTTTCACGGGTTTTGTGGCAGAGGACTTAATCGTTGCTGGAGGGACAATCAATGTTCTTGGTGATGTGGGAGACGATGTTCGTGTGGCGGGTGGAAATATAACTGTCGCTGGTAAGGTTGGGGGAGAATTAATCGGTGCTGGCGGGCAGATGGTCGTTTTGTCTAGTTCGGCCGTTAAGGGGGACCTTGTATTAAATGGAGGTTCTGTTCGAGTTGAAGCTCCGGTTGGCGGAGATGTTGAGATAAACGGAGGAAACGTTTATCTCAATGGGTCAGTTGGGGGGAGTCTTGTAATAAGAGCTGAAAAGATAGAACTCGGCCCAGATGCTAATATTCGTGGAGATTTTAATTACTACTCTAAGTCAGAAGTAATTCTTGGAGAGGGGGCAGTAGTTGCTGGTGAAACGATTTTTCACAAACAAGAAGCTCCGCTTAAAAATGATGTTGGAGCTAAAGGATTCGGTATCATTCTAATGGGTCTGGGGGTGTTCAAAATTCTAATCCTTTCTCTTGTCGCCGTTCTTTTTGTGAACCTCTTTAAGAAGTGGACGAATAATTTTGTTAAAGATGCGACTAAGAGTTTTTGGAAAAATGTACTGTTTGGATTTGCGACATTGTTCTTGACGCCCATAGCCGTAATCTTGCTCATGATTACGGTCGTCGGAATGATTCCAGCCGGTGTTCTTATGTCCACATACATTGCTGGAATTTTAGTCAGTTGTATTTTGACAGGCATCCTAACCGCAGCGCTTCTAAACAAGTACTTACTAAAGAAGCCGATCAATGATTTAGAGTGGTGGAAGATTCTACTTGGTGTGGCTGTTTTCCAGCTCGTTAAATGGATTCCGTTTATTGGCTGGCTTGGATGTATGTTGATAATGTTTGCTTCGTTTGGCTGGCTTGCGAGCGTTGTTGCTGGCGTGTTGTCTAAGGGTAGAAGATAAGAAGAATAGCGGGGTAGATCCAAAAAGGAGCGCTTGGCGCTCCTTTTTGGTATGATTTAGCTATATGAAGTTAGAGGAATTCCAAAAATTAGAAAGCGATAAGAAGTTTGAAGAAATCTTCAAGTCTGTCGAAAAAACGAGGAAGTATTTTAAAGTTACGCTCATAATCACAGTCGTCGTTATCGTTTTACCACTTTTAATTTTGCCGATGATTGTTGGACAATTTTTAAGTACTTACGATTTTAGCGGATTAGGTCTATAGATATATGGAGTGGAAATTTTATTTAGGAAAGCTTTTAAGGAGAACGCGCCATACGGCGCATGTTTTGTTGGAGAAAGAAGGTAAATTTTTACTTGTTCAAGAGGCGACGTCTATGGTTCGCGGGCTTTGGGGGTTGCCTGGCGGGGGAATCGATGCCGGAGAATCTATTGAACAAACGGCTGAAAGAGAAGCGGAAGAGGAAACAGGGTTCGACGTGGAATTACTTAAGGACTTGGGAGATATTAGAGATAAGAAACGAAGTAGTGTTCGCCACGTATTTTTAGGAGAAATAAAATCAGGGGAACTTAAGATAAACGAACGTGAACACATGGATGCCGGTTGGTTTAATAAAGAAGAAATACAATCACTAAAATTAAGGGGTGATTGGGTAACAGAGGCAATCAATTTGATATGATATGATATAGGTATGGAAACGTATGAATGGTATCAGCAATTAATCCGTCCAGATTGGGCGCCACCAGCATGGGTTTTTGGGCCTGTCTGGAGCGTGCTTTATATTCTTATAGCTATTTCTTTTGGAGCGGTTTTTTGGAAAGTCATTCAGAAAAAATTATCGTCAAAAATTGCTCTACCTTTTGTTTTCAACCTTGTTTTTAATTTCGCGTTTACGCCGATTCAATTTGGATTGCAGAATAACGTTTTGGCAGCGTTGAATATTCTATTAGTGTTGGTCACGATGATTTGGGCGTTTAAGGCAATCTGGCCACATATGCGTTGGGTGGTTTATCTGAATATCCCATATCTACTCTGGGTGTCTTTTGCCACGATTCTTCAATTAACTATCACTTTTTTAAATCTATAAATTGGTATAATTAATATATGGAATTTTTAACACCACTGCTATTTGCAGGATTCGCAGGGGGAGTCATAAGGGGGTTGGTCGGTTTTACAAAACATCAATTTGCTTTTAAAGAGAGCAAATTTGATTTGCCGTATTTCTTTGTCATGGTTTTCATATCTGGCATTGTCGGATTTACGGTGACGGCGGCGGTCAAGGGGCTCGATATATCAATATTGGGATTAGAGTTCGGCCCAGCTTTGGCCTTCGTTACGGGCTATGCTGGCGGAGACTTCATAGAGAATCTCTACAAGATTCTCTTCAAAACAGATACCTTTTTGGGGTTTGGGGAATAATAGTATAGTCCAAAATTGACGAACCCCCCGTAGCACAACTAATTAGGGGGTTCTCTGATTCAAAGTGGGACACGGTCTCTACCTACTAACACCGCGGTTGTGCTTCCCGCACATTCAAACAGCGAGTATGTGTGCGTTGCCCCAGATTCGGCGAGGGTTACCTCGCTTTTTGTTTCCCTTCCAGGGTGCGTGCCGTGGTTGGCTGACGACGGTCGCGTTGTGGCAATCTAGGGGGGTAGATTACCACAACGCGAACGTCGTTTTCCGTGTCTCTATGATTAAAGGTGCTATATACGTTTTTTAATACTATTTAATAAATCTGTCAACCCCGTTAGAAACAGGGTGTCCCTAAGTGGTTGTAGTCGTCAATATGAATTGAGGCCGGTTTCTAACGGGGTCAATATCTAAAAATGTGAAACCCCGCGCTGGCGACGAAGGGTTTCCTAGGTGGATCTTTCGTTTTCACGCGGGGATTATGGCGAGGTTGGTCTGCCGGCGCCCAGACGAAGATTGCGTTCGATAGGGTCCATTTTCTGCCATTCCCTTACTTCTTCGAAGGCTGATCTGTGGCCCCAACCGATGGGATAGTACCCGAATTCTGAAGGCCAGTCTCTGTCTCTGACATAGACGACCATGATTTCGAGGTCCTTCTTGGCTGGTTCTGGCATCATCTCTCGGCCAGAAGCGAATCTTCCTGGAGCCAAGGGATAAATCCCGTCATCTCCATCGCTCCAGACGAAGTCGAAAATGATGTCGAGAGGTACTGGCGTTAACGGCTCAGATCCTGCTCCTATCATCTCCACTTCGATGTGTCCCTGACCTATGTAGTCAATGTGCACGACTCTTGCGAGTCGGTACATATACTCCCAGTTTTCTGTCATTGGGAATCCTTTCTCGCCTCCGCATTATGCCCACAATAGAACGTTTTTGTCAATAATAGTTTTTTCTTTGGTATAATGAAGTGGGGTCTATTTAGTCAAAAATTAATATGCTTACATTTGAGAAATTAGCCGAGCTAAGTCCAGAATTATCAACAGGCGAAAAAAGAGTTGTTGAAGCCTGGGAGGCAAAAAGACTTGGCATGGAACCCTCTGAAAAAGACAGAGAAAGCTTGGATAAAAGAAAAAAGAAGTTCGAGGAAGCAGGAGCTCTAGCGGAGAGAAGTCGATTAGCGGAGGCGGTGATAGGATTAGTGGCGCCCTTGTGGTTGGTCATGCCTGAGAAAGTTGAAACACAGGCAACTCCTACAGAGCAATTTGATGACGTTTTCAATAATGCGGATATTGTGGAAGAAATGACGTTTTTTGATAAAGATAAACGCTGCTTTTTAAGATGGGCGGAGGATGTCACCAGAAGACATCCTGATAGTGGAGACAACCTAAGAAATAAAATCGAGATACAAACTAAAGTCGAAAGTTTAAAAAGATATATAAAACAACCACACGAAGATTATAAGGGCAGAGAGGCTGGCCGGGTTAAATATTTTATTTCTCCAATAGCTTATCGTTACAGCATATCTGTCGGACCTGTTATGACAATGCCCAGAGCAATCATATCTTTCCCAGACGGAGTGATTGCAGATTTAGCCGATTCTTATTTTAGAAGTGAAAATAAAATGGCAAACGATGAGATTAGGGAGAGGGCAAGGGGTGAACTGGCGGAACATCCTGCTAGGCGAGAATATTTGGCACAAGTATTAATGGCAATGGAAGCAGAGGCTTCTCTGTTAAAATCCAGAAACGCTCTTTTAGAAGATGGGGTTGATAAAGAGACGGAAGATGCTCTCAAGCGAGTGGAATCTATAGCGGGTTATATTAGGCTTCTTTTGGGTTCGGAAAGTCATGAAGTTGAGAACCAATGGCTTGTAGAGGCTTATGAGGCAGAATTTGGTGAACATATGGAATCAGATGGACAGACTGAATAAAGAAATTGAAGACCGTGGGGAGCGTCGACTAGACAACGTCGGTAAGAAAGAGCTTTTTGATAAAGACAGGCATCCTCATAGCGCCAATCATTATAAAGACGAGTGGGGATTCGTTAAAAAGAAGGGGGCACGAGAGAATATTGCATATCAGATGCAGTATTTGGAGTTTATGATAAACCTCTACAACGATTATCAATTTTACTTAACAATCGAATCTCTGCTTTGTAAAAACTTAATGGTGACGATATCTTCGATTATTGAATCTGCCCTAACTTCAATCTTGGAAGAGGGATACAGCGGAATAACGGCTGGTACGAATCAAGACAGAAACTTTAAGAGCATGATTGAGTTGGCGTATACGAAAGGCCTGATAGGCAGGAATATGAAATATAAATTGCAGGGTCTTAGGCGTACTCGTAATTCAATTCACCTATCATCAATTGATTATCAGGAACACACGGCTTATGAGCCAGAAGACGTGAATAGGCATTTAGATTTATTGGAAAATTTTAGAAATGACCTCCAAGAGAATCTGGGATAGACCTTGCTAGTAAAAAACACATCCAACATTTAGGATGGTAATAGGTAGCGACGCAACTTGATAAAGGAGGTGAGTCTAGGTGAAGATTTATGAAAAGTTCTCTGTTGGAGACTGGGTAACTTGGGCATATGAACCCAAAAGTCTTGATGGGCCATATGCCTACATGGTGAGCCATAGTCACTTCAATGGGGATAGGGACCCGATTGCAGATCGTTTGTTGAGATACGAACCCCCGCCATATTTGGTTGTACAGGTCGTTCCGCAGAAATTCATGTGGCAAGGGTCAGTGAAAAATGGTTCTAAACAGGCAAATGTCTCATACCATGAATACCTCAAGGGGACGGGACATCCTCAATCGGTGAGGGTTGAGATGCATCTCAAGGAGGGTTGGGGAGGGCCGCTTCTTAAATTGAGGCGTTTCTCGGGAGTCCTTTTCACCAAGACAACACTGCCCGAGGGGAGATAGGGTCGTCAATAAAGCAATTCGCGAGAGATACTTTATTGGCGACCCATGTCTATTTTTGGCTATAATACTCAATAATGATTAAAACCGAGCAATGATTGGGAGTGAAAAAGAAATAGAGATGCTCAAGAACGGAGCAGTAGGCGTGATGCCGACGGATACCATATACGGTTTAGTGGCGTCAGCTTTCTTTCGTCGTGCAGTGGAAAGAATCTACGAACTCAAAAGTAGAGATTATGATAAGCCATTTATTATACTCTTAAGCTCTATAGATGATTTAAAGCGTTTTGAGATTGAAATCGAAGATTCTATTAAAAATAAATTGATGGAATTTTGGCCTGGGCCGGTAAGTGTTGTTTTGCCTTGTCATTCACTGGAATATAAATATTTACACAGGGGAGGAGGCGCGCTTGCTTTTAGGGTTCCGGCAGATAAAGATTTACGCGATTTTATTAGCGGAACAGGGCCATTGGTGGCACCGAGCGCAAATCCTCAAGGAGGAGCACCGGCGGAGAACATAGAAGACGTTAAAAAATATTTTGGAGCGAGTGTGGATTTTTATATTGATGGAGGTGAGCTTAAGGGGGACCCATCAACACTCATCAAATTTGGCGAAGACGGCATAGAGATTCTTAGACAAGGGGATTATAGAATTAAATAATATGGGAGGCATTTTAATTATATTAGTGGCGATAGTCCTGATATTCGTATTAGTAGTCTTGTTGATAAAAGGATCGACTGAATTTGATGACGATACAGAAGGAGAGAAGTAGAAAAGCTTTAGATTGAGTCGAGTATATTTTCGATATTTAATCTTTCGCGAATTAACTTAGCTTTGCCATTGTCTATAAGCACTTCGGCTGGTTTGACGCGTGCATTATAAAGAGAGCTCATGGTGTATCCGTAGGCTCCAGTATCGTGAATTGCTAAGATGTCGCCCTTTTTTGGGTTTGTGATAACTCGATCTTGAGCAAATATATCTGCCGATTCGCATATATTACCGACTACCGTAACGGTCTTTTTCTTGCCTTCTACGCGACTGGCGTTAGTTACGTTGTGGTACGCAAAATACATAGCGGAACGAATCATATGATTAAAACCAGTGTTCGTTGAGACAAAAGTTCTCGAGGGGTTGCTTTTAATATCGGTGACGCTCGTAAGCAGTGTGCCGGCCTGAGCTACAAGATAACGTCCGGGCTCAATGATAACGTTAATCTCTTTTCCATATTCTTTAGTGAATTGGTTCATGATTTTAGTGATTTGGTCTCCTAGCGTCTTAGTGTCGAGAGGCTTTTGATCTGGTTTGTAGGGGATGCCAAAACCTCCACCGAAATTCACAAATTCAAGTTCGGGGAATTGGGAAGCTATTTTAAGAAGAGTCCTCATAGCTTTGCCAAAGACTTTACCGTCCACAACGTCGGACCCTATGTGTTGATGAAGGCCGACTATACGAAGACCGTATTTTTTAGCTAATTTTTTGGCTTCTTTAATTTTTGAGATATGAATTCCAAACTTACTTCTTCTTCCGCCGGTTGTGATATAGATATGACTGCCTGCGCCAATATCTAAATTTAAACGTAGAGAAATTGAGGAATTGGGATTGAGTCGACCCCACGTCTCGATTTGATTTAAAGAATCTAGATTGGCAGTAATGTCGTTGTCGATAACAAACCTTAACTCTTCTTCTTCGGCACCGTTACATGTATAGATAATTTGACCCGGTTTAAATCCTGCTTTAAAAGCGCTTAAAATTTTTCCTTTACTGACGGCCTCTATGTTTCCGCCAAGCTGACGAATGATTTTTAGAATTGCTGGATTAGCATTTGCTTTGGCAGCGTAGTGAATCTTTGTGTGGGGATAAGAAATATTCTTTGCTAGAGAATTGTATTGCCGACGAATAACTTCGGCTTCGTAAACGTATAAAGGGGTTTTGTATTTTTTTATTAACTCTTCGGCGCTTAAACCATCAAAATAGAGCTGGTTGTTTTTGACGTTCATTTTTGATTTTAGGTTAGCTTTAAATATAGCGCATCTTCTTAAAAAGAAAGACGACTCAGGTTGAGTCGTCGTGGGGAGTTGGTGGAACGGGAGGAGCCAGTCATCTACGACTGACCCCTCCCGCCCCAAGTTGCTGGATTCGGCGGAACCCCGCGTCCCGAGGGGTTGCGACCAGCAACGTTTCTTAAGCCTAAGCGAGGTTCCGCTAAGTCCGGGTGGTTGATGTCACTCACACCGGGAGGAAGGGCGAAAACCTCGCTAAGGGTCCGTGGCTGGATTGGGGTAGTCCACAGACACAACCAGGATTCACAACGAATGTGAGTTTTTTCTCGCGCAAGGATAGATTTACCCAAATCTTTCCAAGATTGACCACGAGAAATATGTCGGTCAAAACTCAACATCTATTGCTCGGTCGCTGGTTGTTGCGAGATGCGTCTCGAGGTCGTCGCCAGAAGGGGGAGCGACAGAGACACATCTGAGATTGAAAGGTACGAGGTATGCGTGAGGCTTGGTAGGGCTCGCGTTTCCGTTAGACACGCGAGCCCTAATCGCTACGCTAGAGCTGATAATAATCAGAATTACCCCGAACTGTCAAGGTTTATGTCTATGCTATAATCGAGTGATGGATTTGAAAGAAAAAGCATTAAACCTACACAAACAACTGAAGGGCAAGCTTGAGATTAATTCAAAGATCAAACTTGATACAAAAGAAAGTTTATCTTTGGCCTATACGCCTGGAGTGGCCGAGCCGTCTAAAGTAATTGCAGAGAAAAAAGAAGCAGTTTATGACTATACGATTAAAGGTAATACTATAGCCATCGTAAGTGACGGAAGCGCTGTTTTGGGTCTCGGGAATATTGGCCCCGAAGCAGCTTTACCGGTGATGGAAGGGAAGGCGGCTATTTTTAAAGAATTTGCGGACATAGATGCTTTTCCAATTTGTCTTGATACGCAAGATACAGATGAAATTGTGCGGACAGTGGAATTAATATCTCCTGTTTTTGGGGGAATTAATCTAGAAGATATCTCTGCCCCACGCTGTTTTGAAATAGAGGAAAGATTACAAAATATAGGAATACCGGTCTTTCACGATGATCAACATGGGACAGCGATTGTACTTCTCGCCGGCCTTATAAACGCCTCTAAATTGGCAGGTAAAAAGATGGAAGATTTAAAGGTTGTAATTAGTGGCGCTGGTGCGGCGGGAACGGCCATTACAAGATTGTTGAAATGCGTTAATCATAAAAACGAAGATGGTGTTTGCGTGCCTGTACGCGATATTTTGGTCTGTGATTCAAAGGGAATTATTCATTCGGGTAGGGCTGATATAAATAAATATAAAAAAGAAATTGCTCAGATGACTAATTTTGAAGAAAAGAGTGGGGGATTAGGAGGGGCGTTAGTGGGCGCAGACGTTTTTATAGGCGTATCGGCACCTGGGATTCTAACCGGAGAGATGATTAAAACAATGAATGAAAAGCCGATCGTATTTGCAATGGCGAACCCAACGCCAGAGATTATGCCCGACGAAGCGAAAGAGGCAGGAGTCTTTATAATGGCTACTGGTAGAAGCGATTTTCCTAATCAAGTAAACAACGCCCTTGCTTTCCCAGGAATATTTCGTGGAGCATTAGACATAAGGGCTAAAAAAATTACGCCAAGTATGAAATTAGCGGCTGCCTATGCTCTAGCAGAGTTTATTAAATCTCCGACTCCAGACGAGATATTGCCTCCTGTTACAGATAGGGGCATCGTAAAAGCAATTGCAGAAGCAGTTCGCGATACTTGGAAAGATATCAACGATTAAATTTCGTCTTTCTTCTCGAGAAGCATCTCAAGAGTTCCTTTGTCGAAACCGATGACTACATTATCGTCTATAACTGTTACAGGTACGCCCATCTGACCAGACATTTCAATCATTTCCTTACGTGCTTCTTCGTCAGAAGCTACATCTTTTTCTTCAAACTCGACTCCTTTTTCTTCTAAAAAGGCTTTTGTCATCTTGCAATAGACGCAAGAAGGAGTGCTGTATATTACTGGTTTTGCCATTTTGTTTTAAATTTGTTTTATTTGACCTTCGTTATAGTATAATGACTTAAGTCTAAAAAATAAAACAATGGATAATAATCAAAATTATATGGTTCCCGGTGCAATTGTGGTTGCCGGTCTTTTAATCGCGGGGGCAGTCGTTTATATAAACGGTCCTTCTGGGGGAACGGACGTTAATACGGGAGGGCAGGAAGTTGCGCTTTCGGCAGTAGAAGTGGCCAAAGAAATCGGCCTTAATAAAAGAGACTTTCAGAAATGCGTAGACGAAGGGCGTTACGCAGATGCGGTCAATGCTGACATTGTCGCTGCCGAGGTAGCTGGGGGAACTGGAACACCCTACTTTGTCATCGTGGGCGGGAATATTGAAGGCGCTGTAGTTGTTTCTGGAGCACAGCCAAAAGCCAATTTCGAAGAAGCCTTAGATATGGCAAGAGGTGATGCCGACCTAGTCGCTTTCGATGAAAATACTGGCTTCGGTTATCTCGCCAATCTTTCTGAAGTTGTTTCAGAAGAAGACCACGCGATAGGTGCCGTAGATGCGCCCATCACAATCATTGAATACTCGGACTTAGAGTGTCCATTCTGTCAGAGGGCTCATCCAACTATTCAATCGCTTGTTAAAGAAAACAGCGATGTATCTTGGGTCTACAGACATTTACCCTTAGAGGCAATTCATCCAACAGCTAGGCCTCTGGCAGAAGGGAGTGAGTGCGCAGCTGAGCTTGGAGGCAATGATGCGTTCTGGGCATTCATAGATAAGGTTTTCGAAAGTTAGTCTTGAGGGAAATAGAATTCAAGAACCCGCCGTCTTGGCGGGTTCTGCTTTAGTCATTTGCACGACCAACTTAAGTAGATAATTCACAACCAACCTTATCAGACAATTCTTGAAGAGTCATTACTCCTATTACTTTTTCTCCATCTGCGAATTCCCAAGTCGGATAGGATTGGATATCGGCCTCGGTGCAAAGTTCGTTCTGTCCACTTCTGTTAGGAAGAGAACATTCGGTGTAGGGGATTGCCCCAGCTGATTTACCGAAAAGAGATTTCTGCTGGTTACATGCTGGGCACCAGTATGCGCCGTAGAAGGTAGCTCCTTTTTCGCTTAGACAATTGGCAAAATCATCGTATTGTCCTGGTTGATTATTAAAGTATGTTATTGCAGATATTCCTCCTCCGAGAACTACAATGACGATAAGCCAATACAAAGCTTTTTTTTGTTTATTTTTCATAAGGGTAATTCTAGCATGGATGAATGCGGAACGTGTTGATAATAAGTCCACTTAAAGATATAAATGAATAGATTCAATGGGGAATCGTCTAGTGGTAGGACGCTGGGTTTTGGTCCCAGAAACCGGGGTTCGAATCCCTGTTCCCCAGCA